>JBAQMG010000042.1:0-9935 GCA_049302575.1 Desulfitobacteriaceae bacterium
GTCTTACTCTTAGTACTCATGGTGGTTATAACTTATCACGATATTGTACGTTTGTTCTTTAAGGCCGGTTAGGACGGGAGGCCATATATAAATTGTTAAAAACTAAGACAAAACAGGTTAAAGTGGGCACAGTACTAATTGGTGGAGGAGCTCCAATTGTTCTTCAATCCATGACGAATACGGATACCCGGGATATCCCCCAAACCTTGGCGCAAATTTGTGCTTTAGCTGATCTAGGGTGTGAGATAATACGAGTTGCAGTGATCGATGATCAGGCAGCCGAATCCTTAGAACAACTCGTTTCACAAAGCCCCTTACCGATCATTGCCGATATCCACTTTGATTATCGCTTGGCTTTAAAGGCCTTGCAACAGGGAGTCCATGGTTTACGCCTTAATCCAGGGAATATTGGGGCACGTTGGAAGGTTCAAGAGGTTGTTCGTGCTGCCAAGGAACGACAGATTCCAATTCGGATTGGCGTGAACGCAGGATCTTTAGAAAAGGAACTTTTGACAAAGTACCACGGTCCCACGGTTGAAGGTATGGTAGAAAGTGCGCTTAAGCATATTCATTTGCTAGAAGATGAAGGGTATGACCAAATAAAAGTCTCACTGAAAGCCTCGGAAGTCCCGTTGATGTTGCAAGCTTATCGTAGAATCTCAGAATGTGTGGATTATCCACTTCATGTTGGGGTAACTGAAGCAGGAACGGTGCGCTCAGGAATAGTCAAGTCAGCGGTTGGGATTGGGGCCTTGCTAGCGGAAGGGATAGGAGATACAATTCGGGTATCTCTGACGGGGAACCCAGTCCATGAAATTCCCGTGGCTTTACAGATTCTGCGGGTTTTAGGTTTGCGTGAACAAGGGGTAGAACTGATTAGTTGCCCAACCTGTGGACGAACCCAAGTTGACCTAGCCCAACTTGCCGAAAAAGTCGAAGATAGATTATTGCTTCTGCCTAAGTTGAACAGGCCCCTCAAAGTTGCCGTCATGGGCTGTGCGGTCAATGGCCCAGGTGAGGCTCGGGAAGCAGACTTTGGAATTGCCGGTGGGAAAGGGATGGGACTTTTATTCCGGAAAGGTGAGATCGTAGCTAGTGTTCCGGAGGAAGAGCTGTTGCCCACTTTAATAAGAGAAATAGAAAGTTATGTAACCATACATAATAAGCATGAAGGGAATGGAAGTTAATGCGCGTAAGTCAGCTTTTAAATCCTACGTTAAGGGAAGTTCCAGCAGAGGCGGAGATTATTAGTCATCAATTAATGTTGCGTGCCGGATTAATACGTAAGGCCGCAGCTGGGGTATATACCTATTTGCCCTTGGGTTTGCGAGTTTTGAGGAAAATCGAAAAAATTGTTCGCGAAGAGATGGACGCTAAAGGTGGTCAAGAGGTATTATTGCCAATTATGCAACCTGCGGAACTTTGGCAGGAATCAGGACGTTGGGATGTTTATGGCGATGAAATGTTTCGCTTAAAAGATCGTCATGAACGTGAATTTTGCCTAGGACCAACCCATGAGGAAATCGTGACTGATTTGGTGCGCGGAGAGGTACGTTCCTATAAACAACTTCCCCTCCTCCTTTACCAAATCCAGAATAAATATCGAGATGAACGTCGTCCCCGTTTTGGTTTAATGCGTGGACGAGAATTCATCATGAAGGATTTATATTCTTTTGATCGGGATGAGGCGAGTCTTGAAGTAAGTTACCGTAAAATGTATGAGGCCTATTGCCAAATTTTTAGTCGCTGTGGGCTTGTATTTCGTCCAGTCGAGGCAGATGCCGGGGCAATTGGGGGTACAGGTGGAACACATGAATTTATGGTTTTGGCAGAATCTGGCGAGGCAGCGGTAGTTTATTGTCCAGCCTGTGATTATGCTGCCAATGTGGAGAAGGCAGAGTGCCAACCAAACCTTGTGCAAGATTCGCCCGCAACAGCACCCCGTGAACTGGTTTCTACACCGGGGGCGAAAACCATTGATCAGATCAGTTCGTATTTGGAAATTCCTAAGACGCAACTTGTAAAATCATTACTCTACCAGGGAAATGACAAGGTTTTCTTGGTTTTAGTACGCGGAGATCGTGAATTGAATGAGATTAAATTAAATAACGCTTTAGGTGGTTTTATAACCTTGCAACTGGCCACACCTGAGGTTGTGCAAAGCATGCTAGGCTGTGAACCAGGTTATGTAGGACCAATCGGTATCCCAGAAGGCTTGCTGATCGTGGCCGATTTAGAGGTTAGCCTGATGCCTAAGCTGGTTTGTGGAGCAAATCAAAAGGATCAACATTATCTCAATATTATTCCTGGAAAGGATTTCCGGATTGATCAGCAATTTGATCTGCGCCTGATAGAGCTTGGCGAAGCCTGTCCTAAATGTGCTACTCCTCTGAAAGAGGCCCGTGGGATTGAAGTCGGGCAAGTATTTAAGCTTGGTACTAAGTACAGTAAGTCACTTCAAGCAACCTACCATGATGAAGTTGGTACAGAGCAACTTTGTGTCATGGGCTGCTACGGTATAGGTGTAAGTCGAACGATGGCTGCGGCAATTGAACAGAACTACGATAAAGATGGAATTATCTGGTCAATGACAATCGCCCCTTATCACTGTATTATTGTTCCAGTTAACATGAAAGACACGCTAGTTCAAGAAGTCGCCGAACAGCTTTATGTTCAATTGCAGGGCTTAGGTGTAGAAGTGGTCTTAGATGATCGAGATGAGCGACCGGGAGTCAAATTTAAAGATGCTGACTTAGTAGGTTATCCTCTCCGAGTGATTGTGGGCAGCAAGTCGTTGGCCACAGGACACGTAGAACTGCGTCACCGTCATTCTGGAGAAAGCGAATTAGTTCGAACGGAAGATCTGGCCAAAAGTGTCAAGCAACAAGTTGATCAGGCACTAGAAGATTTTCAATCAGCTTGAGGGGGAAAAGCGATGTTTAGCCCTGTTCCACTGGGAGAAGTCCCTTTCTTAAGGCAACTTTCGCCTGATTGGCAGACTCCTTTAAAAGCTTATTTGACGACAACCATTTTAAAACAAGTTGAGGTTTTACCGAAAGAAAAGAAATGGATTTTCCACTTAACTTCAACCCAATACTTAGATAAAACGTTGTTAATACCGTTAGGCAACTTATTAATTAAACATGTTTCGGAAATCGATCAGGTGGACTGGCGGATAGATTCTCATTCGACCCTGTCTTCTTTGGCGGAGCTCCGCGGGGTTCACTGGCAAGAGATCATGAGTGATCTATGTGAAATGTTACCGGGTATGCGTGGTTGGCTGGGTGCAACGACTCGTTATCTCGTATCTGATGATCAACTCGTTATTTATGTTCCCAATGCTTTAGGGGTAGAGTATATTCAAGCGAAACATCAATTGTTTGAACAATATCTGCAAAGAAGGTTTGGCATTAAAGTTCAAGTGCTCTGCGAATTGGCTGTTGAAAAACCTTTGACAGATTATCTTGATCAGACTGAAAATGTAGAACAAGAATGTTTACAAGAAATATTTGCTAATAAGATTAAGGACGAGACTCTTAAAAAACCCAAGATCTACTGCATATTAGGCAAGGAATTCAAAGTTGAAGCCCAACACGTACGTCAAATTCAGGATGAAGAACGGCAGGTTGTCGTAACAGGTGAAATTTTTAATTTAGAATATCGCCACTTAAAAACAGGTCGAACGCTGATGAGCTTTGATTTCACAGATAAGACTGATTCGATCTCAGCTAAAGTTTTTCTAAAAGAAAAACAAACAAGTTTAGAGGTGGAAGAGGGTGAATGGATCACGGTCAGGGGGCCGGTACAGTATAACAGATACTCCTCCATTTTAACCTTGATGCCTAAAGACATTTTGCGTGCTCAACAAGTTATCCGTAAGGATGAGGCCGACGAAAAACGCCTAGAATTACACTTGCATACCCGGATGTCAGCCATGGATGCGATAACCTCTGCTGAAGAATTAGTTAAACGAGCCAAATATTGGGGGCATGAGGCCTTGGCCATTACTGATCACGGCGTTGTGCAGGCCTTCCCGGAGGCGGTTGAGGCAGGGCAAAAGTATGGTGTGAAAATAATCCTGGGTGTCGAAGGTTATCTGCTGGACGATGCAACAGGTCCACTTCCCCTTAATCAACGAAAAACTCGTCATATTATACTATTAGTACGTAATGCCGTTGGCTTAAAGAATCTCTATCGTTTGATCACGCTTTCTCACTTGGACTATTTTCATCGGCGACCGCGGATGCCAAAATCTTTGATTAGTCTTCATCGGGAAGGCCTTATCTTGGGGTCGGCTTGCGAGGCGGGGGAACTAATTTATGCCATTCGTCAAAAAGAAAGTTGGGAGAAACTTTTAGAAATAGCGGCTTTTTATGATTATCTTGAAATTCAACCGCTCGGCAACAATTCGTTTATGCTCCGTAAAGGGTTGGTTTCAGGGCTAGAAGAACTCCAAGAAATCAATAAAACGGTGGTACGGCTCGGGAAAGCCTTACAAAAACCAGTGGTGGCCACGGGGGATGTCCACTTTATGGATCCTGAGGATGAGGCTTTTCGACGTATATTAATGGCAGGTAAAGGGTTTGAAGATGCCGACGAGCAAGCACCTTTGTATTATAGGACCACAGCAGAAATGCTCGCTGAATTTACCTATTTAGAACCAGCCGAGGCGATGGAAGTCGTTGTTCGAGCACCTAAAAGAATAGCGGAGCTAATCGAAGTTTTAAAACCTTTTCCGGATGATCTCTTTTCACCCACAATCCCAGGAGCTGAGGAGAAAATCAAGACTATGTCTAGGGAACGTGCTTATGAACTTTATAATAATCCGGTACCGGAAATTGTTGAGAAGCGCTTAGAAAAAGAACTCAAATCGATTATTGGCCATGGTTTTTCAGTCTTGTATTTAATTGCTCACCTCTTGGTTAAGAAATCGAACGATGATGGATATCTGGTAGGCTCTCGTGGTTCAGTGGGGTCTTCCTTTGTGGCTACCATGACGGGGATTACTGAAGTAAATCCCTTGCCTCCCCATTATCGATGTAACAATTCGTCCTGTTTACATTCAATCTGGATTGAAGATGGCAGTGTTGGCGCTGGCGCCGATTTGCCTGATCTTAATTGTCCAAAATGCGGGCAGGCCATGCTCAAAGATGGACATGATATTCCTTTCGAAACCTTTTTGGGGTTTGAGGGGGATAAGGTGCCAGATATTGATCTTAACTTTTCCGGAGAGTATCAAGCTAGGGCTCATAAATATACAGAAGAATTATTTGGTAAGGACTATGTTTTCCGAGCGGGTACGATTGCTACGATCGCCGATAAGACTGCCTTTGGTTATGTTAAGGGTTATGTTGATGAGCGTAAATTAGAGCTTAAACCTGCAGAAATGGCTCGTTTAGTCAGAGGCTGTACGGGGGTTAAACGGACGACAGGTCAACATCCAGGGGGCTTAATGGTGGTGCCCAAAGATTACGATGTGCATGATTTTACCCCCTTGCAAAGGCCTGCAGATGATCAAAAATCACAAACGATTACGACACATTTCGATTATCACTCCATTTCGGGACGTTTAGTTAAGCTCGATATTCTGGGTCATGATGATCCGACCATGATTAAGATGCTCGAGGATTTGACTGGGATCGACGCCAAACTGATTCAGTTAGATGATCTAAAGACAATGTCACTTTACTCCAGTCCTGAGGCGCTTGGAGTTACCCCTGAAGAGATTCGTTCAAAAACAGGGACCTATGGAGTACCGGAATTCGGCACTAAATTTGTGAGACAGATGTTGGAGGATACGCAGCCCAAAAGCTTCTCTGACTTGGTGCGTATTTCTGGCTTATCGCATGGTACTGATGTCTGGTTGGGAAATGCCCAAGACCTAGTACGTAGTGGTAAAGCGACTATTTCTGAAATTATTGCTTGTCGAGATGATATCATGGTCTATCTGATCTACAAAGGCTTGGAACCGGTAAAGGCCTTTAAGATTATGGAGGGGGTTCGGAAAGGCAAAGGGTTGAAAACCGAGGATATTGAAGAGATGCGGGCACATGATGTTCCAGAATGGTACATCGAATCTTGCCAGAAGATCAAGTATATGTTTCCTAAGGCGCATGCAGTGGCTTATGTAACCATGGCCTTTCGAATCGCTTGGTTTAAACTTTATTATCCCCAAGCTTTTTATGCTACCTTCTTTTCAGTACGAGCGGACGAATTTGATATTGACATAATTGGTCAAGGTCGCCAAGTTTGCTTGCAAAAGATTGAAGAGATTGAGAACAGGGGAAATGAAGCTTCAGCAAAAGAAAAAAATTTATTGACAATCCTCGAACTTGCTGTAGAAATGGATTATAGAGGAATTTCGATCCTGAAGGTTAGCCTGGAAGAGTCCCATGCTACCAATTTTCTAATCACACCTGAAGGAATACGTCCACCGTTTACTTCCCTGCAAGGTTTGGGAGAGACGGCGGCCAAGAATATTGTCGCCTTGAGAGATGAGGGTGCGATTTCCTCAGTTGAAGATTTGCGTAACCATGCAAAGTTAAGTAAAACGATCATTGAACTGTTGGACAAACATGGTAGTTTAGAGGGGATACCAGTACAAAATCAGTTGAGTTTCTTTTAATTGGGGATCGTGCTTGATTATGCATTATGCATTGTATAATGGTTGCACTTAAACATGGAATATGATATATTGTATACAGGAATTTAAGTGAATAAGTTTTAAAAGAGTGGGTTCTCACCCACTCTTTCGTTTGTACACTTAATAAATAGCTGGTTTTTTTATTTTGATATGAGTTTTTGGGCACAATATAAGAGAGGTGCCGCGATGCGCGAACTTCGAACCTCGATTAAAGGAGAGATATAGATGAATCAAGGGATCGAACAACTGGTTAGTGTTCTTATTGAACCAATAATTAAAGAAAAAGGTCTCGAATTAGTTGATGTAGAATACATAAAAGAAGGGGCGCATTGGTATTTGCGTCTCTTTATCGATAAGAATGGCGGCGTAGACCTTGATGATTGTAGTGAAGTTAGCCACGCTGTAAGTGAACTGCTGGATACGGCTGATGCAATTCAACAGGCCTATATGTTAGAAGTTTCTTCACCAGGTTTGGAGAGACCATTAAAGAAAACTGAAGATTTTCAACGTTTTCAAGGAAAATTAGTAGCCATTAAAACAAATAAACTATACGAAGGTTATCAGGATTTTAATGGTTATCTTATGGGTTTGGAAAATGAGGAGATTATTCTTGAATATGAAGGAAAACGAATATCTATTCCAAGAAGTATCGTAAAACAAGCTCATCTTGCTATTGAATTCTAAATTTATCACGAGGCGCGAGGCGCGAGGCGCGATGCACGAAACGAGGCATCAATGCGAACAACGATAACGACAAAGATGTTCGAATTTCGAGCATCGAACTTCGAACATCGATTACGGGGGGAATAGAAAAATGAATATGGAGTTTATCGAGGCACTTCATGAGCTGGAAAAGGAGCGAGGTATATCCTTCGACATTCTTTTCGAAGCTATAGAAGCAGCTCTCATCTCCGCCTACAAAAAGAATTTTGCATCTCTACAAAACGTTCGGGTTAACATTGACCGACTTAGTGGAGAGTTTAAAGTTTATGCGCGTAAGACAATCGTAGAAATAGTGGAGGATTCCCGAACACAAGTTAGTTTAACTGAGGCAAATAAAGTAGATCCTAACTATAATCTCAATGATATCTTGGAAAGTGAAGTGACACCGCGGGATTTTGGACGGATAGCTGCCCAAACTGCCAAGCAAGTGGTAGTGCAAAGGATTCGGGAAGCTGAGCGTGGGATGATTTATGATGAATATATTAATCGAGAAGGGGATATTGTTACAGGTGTAGTTCAACGCTACGAACAAAAAAACGTTATTATTGATTTAGGTAAAGTTGAGGCAGTACTTGCAGCGCAGGAACAAATTCCCGGAGAAACTTATCAACCCTTTGAACGTATAAAGACTTTTGTCGTAGAAGTGAAGAAAACCACTAAAGGTCCACAAATTATGTTATCAAGGACACACCCGGGGCTTATAAAACGTTTATTTGAATTGGAGGTTCCGGAAATTCATGACGGAACCGTAGAAATAAAAGGAGTTTCCAGGGAGGCTGGAGCTCGCTCTAAAATAGCGGTATATTCACGTGAAGCTAATGTTGATCCGGTTGGAGCTTGTGTTGGTCCCAAGGGAAATCGAGTTCAAGCCATTGTGACTGAGCTTAAAGGTGAAAAGATTGACATTGTAAATTATTCATCGGATCATAGAGAATTTGTAGCAAATGCACTTTCTCCTGCCAAAGTAGTTGGAGTTTACCCTAAACCAGTTGAAAAAGTGGCTTTAGTGGTGGTACCTGATTATCAACTTTCTCTGGCAATTGGTAAAGAGGGACAAAATGCTCGCCTGGCAGCTAAATTAACGGGTTGGAAAATTGATATTAAAAGTGAGTCGCAAGCTTTAGCTCAGAAGCTTATTCCTCAAGAGGAACAATACTATTCCGAAGAAGAATATAGTGAGTCTGATGAAGGCGAATACGATGAGTATGAAGAATATGATGAATATGATGAGTATGAAGAATATGATGAGTATGATGAGTATGAAGAATATGATGAGTATGATGAGACTGCAGAAGCTGGTGAGTATGTAGAATACGAGCAACTTGGTGAATGCGCTGAATATGAACAAAATGGCACAAACACTGAATCTATAGAGAATGATGCCAAAAATACTACATTTTCAGAAGAGCTTATCGTGGAAGTCAGACAGAATGAGAACAACGCAGTTAGTGACGGAGTTACTAACAACGATGCGAATAGGAGCGAAGTACTTAAAAAAGCACCTAAGAAACGGAAGAACAGTAAGGGGTGACGGTATGAAGATACGCAAGATTCCTATGCGGATGTGTCTGGGTTGCCAACAGATGCGCCCCAAAAAAGAATTACTGCGCATTGTTAAGACTCCAGAAGGGATAGTTGAAATAGATCCTACTGGCAAAAAGAACGGTCGTGGCGCGTATCTATGTCCCCAGGTTGATTGTTTGCGAAATGCTGCCAAAGCGCATCGGTTACAAAAGACTTTTGAAACTGATGTGTCTCCTGAGTTACTGATAGACCTTGAAGGGAAGTTGATTTCTACGTGATTACCCGAATTTTGTCCCTTCTAGGAATGGCTCGGGGTGCAGGGAAAATAACTTCTGGAGAATCCCAAGTTGAAGCTATGTTAAAGAAAAAAAAAGGTCATCTTTTAATATTCGCTGAAGATGCTCAAGGTGCTCAAACTAAATACGGTCAATGGGCCGGTGACCTAAAAATACCAATTATTGTTTTAGGAACTAAACAAGAGTTAGGAATAGCCCTTGGACTTTCGCCTCGTTCAGTTATTTTAGTTATGGATCAGGGGTTTGCTAAGGCTATTTTAAAGGCAAGGAGTTGATTGCGGGGAATTATACTCGGGTGTCTAAGTATGTGGGGGTGGTTTAATGACAAATAGTCGTGTACATGAATTAGCAAAAGAATTAAACTTAAGTAGTAAGGATGTAATGGTAAATCTTGAGGCCATGGGGGTAGAGGTAAAAAACCATTTGAGTGCGGTAGAAAAAGCGGATGCAGATAGACTTCGTGCCCAATTATCTGATTCTAAGGGTAGGGAGCCGATCGCTGAAAAGCAAGAACCCCACACTTTAGCCCCAGGTAGATCTAATATTCCTGAGGAATTAAGCTCGCATTCGAATAGGGAAGGTGAGCCACAGGGCTCACGTTCGGGTATAGAAGATGGGCCACAAGGACCACGTCCTGGTCAGGGACCACGTCTCAATGCGGAAGGCAGACCAATGGGACCACGTCCGGGTCAAGGACCACGTCTCGATGCGGAAGGCAGACCAATGGGACCACGTCCGGGTCAAGGACC
>JBAQMG010000043.1:0-19348 GCA_049302575.1 Desulfitobacteriaceae bacterium
GTTTTAAGACTATCATACAATAAAGAGACGAGCTTGACCAGCACTTTCTATTTGTGGTATTGAATTAAATACTCAATTGGGAATTTCTGTTTTCTGGGGATATGAGTTGTAGATTAGGGGCTTTGAGTATATAATGTATTTATATTATTGTTGTTTTCTTATGTTAGGGAGGAAAGACTATGGGACATTTTATTTTTGATCAACTCAGTTTTGCACGTCAGTATTTACTGAAAACTGTAAAGGAAATTAGTGAGAGTCAAGCAGATATTATACCGAAAGGATTCAGTAATAACATCCGCTGGAATCTTGGACACGTTTGTGTTGTGCAGGAACACAATGCTTTCTACTTTGCAGAGGAGCCCTTGGGGATTCCAAATGTATTTCTGGAGTTGTTCAAAAATGGAACAAAACCAGCTGATTGGATAATAAAGCCACCTACATTGCAGGAGTTAGTCGATGTATTAAGTGACCAACCAAATCGAATTAGAGAAAGATTACAAGACCGATTAAATGAAGTAGTTGCCAACCCGTTCTCGAAAATCCCTGGTCTTACCTTAAAAACATTTGATGAATTATTAACGTTCTCTTTGTTTCATGAAAGTGGGCATCTTGAAACTGTTAAAATGTTGATTAAACTAACCTCAAGACTGAGCTAGGAAAATGACTACCAAAATAGTAGATCACCAAGGTAGTGCTTTAACAAGACCTTTCCCTTCATGGGAGAGGCCTTGTTTTTTAGTGCGCTCAGCATGGGCGCTTTTTTACCCACGGGAAAAGGCTGGAGACCGGCATTTTGAGGGGAATTCTGCCGCTCACTTGAAAGCAAGTACGGTAGGAACATCTCAAACTGTCATTATTCATAACGGGAAGTTGCTCTTATCACTGTATACTTTCACTAAGTTTAAAAGACTTGAACTTAAATATTTTACGTTACCAGTTAGGCAAGCGCATCCAATAATGCAATTGTGTATTGCCAAAAGCCACCTATATGTGTATCTTTGGAACTTTATTCACCGAGATACTTTATTCATTATTGTTCTTGGAGGACATATTTATTCATATTTATATTGCAAGTAGCTTTAGGAGTGATGAAGTGCTAATATTAGTATTATCTAGACGAAAGATCATAATATGTTTTGCAATTATAATTCTTAGCTTGTTTGCCTACGTTTGGAACGTAAATGTCCAGATTGTACCATCCATCGCAGGAACATATTCAATGATACATACAAATCAAAAAGTTGTAGCTCTTACCTTTGATGACGGTCCCGATCCGGAATTTACTGAAACTATTTTAGATATTCTTAAACAAAAACAAATTAAGGCAACATTTTTTGTTGTAGGAGAAAATGCTAGACAAAACCCATCTTTGTTACGTCGCATGATTACAGAAAGACATGAAATTGGTAACCATGGCTATACGCACGACTACAGTCAACGTAAATTAACTGAAGAAATAAAGCAAACCGATCAAAGTGTCTATATAGCAACGGGTACTCATACTTATTTTTATCGTCCACCCGGAGGATTTATAACTAAAAGTCAAATCAATGTGATCAGGAATCAAGGTTATGTAGTAACTCTTTGGAGTGTAGACAGCAGAGATTGGAGTAACCCCGGTGTCAATCGGATTGTAAGTAACGTGGTGCAAAAGGTTTTTCCAGGAGCAATCGTACTACTTCATGACGGTGGTGGTTTTAAAAGCCAAACAGTCTCAGCCTTGGAACAAGTGATTGATAAATTAAATGAAGATGGTTATCGCTTTGTTACGCTTAGTGAGTTACGAACTCTAAAGGATATAGCATCAGGAACTTAAAAAACTTGAGATATGGAGTTTCGGTATTAAAAAAATAAAGCTTCGTAATAGTTTTAACCTCCATTTTGGTCGCGACAGAAATGCAAAAGCTTTTGCTAAATCGTTAAATAACCTTGAAAAAACGAGCCTTGAAGTGCTGGGAAAATAACATATGTATGGAGTGAATTACAATGGCAGGTAAATCAGTTAATCATTCACAGGTGATCATGTCCAACGTCATGCTGACGCTGCATGCCAATCCAGCTGGTAACGTTCATGGTGGTGAGATTATGAAATTGATAGATAGTGCCGCTGGAGTTGTGGCTCAACGACATGCACGCACAAACGTTGTTACAGCTAGAGTAGATGAACTAGAATTTCTTCATCCCATTCGTATTGGCAACGTAGTAACTTGTTATGGAAAATTGACTTTTGTTGGTAATAGTTCAATGGAGGTCTCAGTCAATGTCACAGTTGAAGATGTGTCTAGAGATGAACCTGCTAAAATAGCCTTAACGGCATACTTAACCTTTGTATCCTTAGATGCGATGGGAAAACCTCAACAGGTACCTTCTCTGGAACTTACAAATGGAGAAGAACGCTGCTTATTCAAGGAAGGGCAGCAACGTTATCTGGCTTACAAGCAGCTTAGAGAAAAAGCAAGCAATTTTCAGTGATAATTAAGTTGATAATTGTCGTCCATCAAGTTAGCGGTGGACGACTTTCTGTTTTATCCTTCTGACAACATCCAACATATCTTTGCTAGGGATCCATCTGAGTATAAAAAATATCCGGTTTTGGATCGTATCTTTTTTTATGCCATGATTTATAATTAAGAGATAGACAAAAAGCTTGCTGTTAAAAATGAGCCTAAACCGAAATGAGTGGAGGTTAACATGATTAAAAGGTTACTAGGCATAATATTTTTGATCTTAATTATTATATTTCTAGCTAATGAGCGGATCGGGATTTATTTAAAAGATCTGCAACAAGTAAGTTCTCAACCAATCCAACAATCTTTAGTATCTAGTGAAACATTGACTACTGTGAAGGCTTCAAAGGTAATTATTGATCAACCACTACCAGCTAAGTCGAAAAATCTAAGTTCAGAAGAGATTAATAAAGTTGAACATCTAGTTTTAGATCAAATTAATCAAGACCGCCTTAAGTATGGGCTTTCGCCAGTTATTTGGGATGAAACAGCTATGAAGTCAGCCCGTCAACATGTTCAGGAGGAAGCAGAAAATGGATATATAAGTCATTGGGGATTTGATGGCGCAAAGCCCCAACTTCGCTATACACGTGGGGGGGGATTGGATGCAGTGAATGAAAACGAAAGTGTTTCCTTATGGTTAGAAGGTGGATTTCAGGGGGTATCCGTAAGTGAACTGCAAAAAGTTGTGCAAGAACATCAAGCAGCTATGCTTAATGAGAAACCTCCAAATGACGGGCATAGAAAAAACATCCTTGATGTTCATCATACGGGGGTAGGAATTGCTATAGCAGTGGGCAAATACGGTGTTGCCATGGCTCAGGAATTTACGAATCACTATGCTGTTTTCAATCCAGTTCCTTTAACTGCCCCATCGGGGTCAAATATTATTCTCAGTGGTCGTATTTTGCTAGGCTTCCAAATAACCGGGATATATGCAGTAGGAGAACAAACACCTCATTCTATGGGCAAAGAAGAATTGATGCAAACACATTCCTATTCAGACCCTCCGTTCGATTACTTGCACTTTTTTGCAAAACCTGATGGAGATCGTTATTATGTTTCAATTGGTTCGAATAAAATATTTGCCAAAAATATTAACATCGATCATGAGGGCAATTTCTCGCTTGCTGTGCCTTTGCTGAACAAGCATGCTTTAGATTATATTTCAATAGAGATTGCTCCTAAAAATAATATTAACGACAAGTTCTATGCCGGGCAATTTGTTGTAGAGCACTGACGACTTTATCGAGGAGAAGGGAGCTTACCTGATTGACCATAATGAAGATAGACAATATATTATAGAGACGTTTGCTCGATATAGAGAAATGAGTTTTTATATTTGAAAACCACTTATCTGTTTATGACAAAGCTTGTCTTCGTGCTGATATTGATGAAATCGAGACCCTCAAAAAAATTGATATCATATTTGTCCCAGAGAACTCTACCGATGAAATGATGGAAAGTATTAAGAGGGACGGTGTAAGCATTTATGAGTAAGTTGGAAACTAAACTCAGTAATTTTAATAATGCCCTGCAAAGGCTTAAAGAAGCAGATATGGAGTTTAAACAGCCAGGTGTTAGCGATGTAGTACGTGATGGGGTTATTCAAAGATTTGAGTTCACTTATGAGCTGGCCTAGAAAACCACGAAGGTGTTCCTTGAGGATACTGGTATCGTAGATATTAATTCACCAAAAGCAATGCTTAAAGATGTCTATGCTCAAAAGCTTATTGGTGATGAAAAAAACTGGCTCCTGATGTTGAATGACAGAAATATGACTTCCCACATTTATAAGGAAGAAATAGCGGTGGAAATTGCCGAAAGAATTTCTGGTTGTTATATTAAAGTATTTGGATTCAGGATATGTATCAAAAACGTCAAGCAAAGTCACTCGAGAAAAAGGCTCGTAAAAAGAAGTCGACGGAATGATTTTTAACAAGTCGATCCTGCTAAGTCTCAACATTCTATCTGACATAATACCAAGAAGAGCAAGGGAACAAAGTCCAACGAGTATTCACGAAAAATCTCCTGCACTTTACAATAAAGAATAATAATCGTATAGTAAATCTGTACGTGGCTTATATTTAGATGTATTTATGCCAATGCTGTTTTGCGGAAGGTTAGATATGCCAGAGAAAAACAATCAAAATTCACCTCGTTGGCGTCAGGGTTATACCACTGGAAGTTGTGCTGCCGGGGCAGCTAAAGTAGCTTGTCTACTCCTCAAGGGTGAAACACCCCCTCTAACGAGCGTTTCCATCCCGCTCCCTGATTCCTCACGTTTAACGATGCCAGTGCATCGTCATGAATTCAATCTACTTGAAGCAAAAGCTATGATTTTGAAAGACGGGGGAGATGACCCTGATATCACTCACGGATTAGAAATTCAGGCCTCTGCACGTCTAATTTCAAATCTGGGTGACGTTCGCCTAACTGGTGGTCTTGGTGTAGGAACAGTGACCAAGAAAGGCTTAGCCATTCCAGTGGGAGAAAAAGCGATAAACCCCATACCCCGTAAGATGATCGAAGCAGCAGTGCGCGAGGTGTTTCCTAAGGAAAAAGTGGAAATATTCATCGAAGTTCCCGAAGGTGAAAAAACAGCCTTACGTACGCTTAATCCCCGTCTCGGGATTTTAGGCGGTATTTCTATTTTGGGCACCACTGGAATTGTTCGGCCTATGTCTGAGGAAGCCTTTAAAACTTCTATCCTCCCTGAACTCGATCAGGCTGTAGCCTATGGCTACAAGACTATTATCCTTACCCCGGGAAACTATGGTTTTAGGGTTGCCACAGGATACCTAAAGGCTCCTCAAGAAGCCATCATTCAGATGAGCAACTTTGTAGGTTATCTCCTAGAAGAAGCTGCAGAGCGTGGAATCGAACGTGTATTACTTTTAGGTCATATTGGCAAGCTAATAAAAGTAGCCGGTGGAATTTTTCATACTCATAAT
The DNA here is from genome assembly GCA_049302575.1 of Desulfitobacteriaceae bacterium. Lineage (GTDB taxonomy): Bacteria > Bacillota > Desulfitobacteriia > Desulfitobacteriales > Desulfitobacteriaceae > JBAQMG01. The sequence continues at coordinate 5,462 of JBAQMG010000043.1, forward strand.
CGTGTAGCTGATGCTAGGCTGGAAATATTATTGGCTCATGCAGCTCTTAATGGAGTTTCAATAAAGGCACTTCATGATTTAGCCGCTTTTCCTACCACCGAAGGAGCGGCTAAAGAGCTTATTACTTTGGGTAAGCAATCTGTGCTTCACATACTCGCAAGTTTAGCTAGTCAACGGGCTCAAGATTTCCTGCACCAACGACTTAGAGTGGGTACAGTTTTCACACTTTTAAGTGGTCAATTTGTGGGCTGGGATGATTCAGCCAAGAAACTAGTTGCCCAAGAGGGTTGGCTTTGGCCCTAACATCGAAGAGCGCGCCTCGAAGAGCGCACTTCGAATCCAGCCATTGACCTTTGTTTTTTATCTTTAGTTGAACGAGTTCACTTTCTTGCAGGATTCCGAACTACTTTAGCGAATACAGTAATTTATAACTGAATAGTATTCTCGAGGTTCCTCAGTAAATGGGGATTAAAAGGGAAGTTGGTGTAATTCCGACGCGGTCCCGCCACTGTAAACAAATTGTTCCAAAATGGAAAATTTGAAGCCAGGAGACCTACCTCAGAGAAAGTCACAGACCTACGCGTGATAGGAGATGTGTTTTTGTTAACCATTTCGAGCCGTAGCGGCTCGTTTTTTGTTTGAAATATTAATATGGGGATGGAGGATCTTATGATTCATGTTATCGGTATTGGTCCTGGTCAACCGGAGTGGCTTCCACAGGCTACACACGATGTAATAAAACAATGTAATGTCTTGATTGGAAGTTCAAGGGCACTACAGCTATTTCCTTACTTGAAAAAAGGTCAGTATCATCTGACTGGGGATCTTGTACAGAGTCTACAACTAATCTCTAATTTTTTAGATGAAAATTTAATTGTCGGTGTTTTGGTTTCTGGCGATCCTGGATTTTTTAGTTTTTTACCTGCTCTACGTCGAGAATTTCCCGAACGGAAAATTGTTGTTCATCCTGGAATCAGCTCTCTCCAATTTGTTTTTGCCAAGGCAGGTCTACCTTGGCATGAGGCTTCCTTCGTCAGTGTACATGGTCGAGAGTTATCCTCACTCCCACGATCAATCACAAAACCGTTAGCTGTTTTAACCGGAGGAGAGAATTCTCCCCAAAAGGTTGCTCAACTTCTTTTAGAGCGTGGGATTAACCCCATGATTTCTGTCGGTAATGCTTTAAGCTATCCCGAAGAGTTATGGGAAACTATGGATGCTGAACATTTAGCAAGATATCCACAGCAACTTGGGAATGCTACTCTGATCGTATATCCTACTCCTCGACAGAGTTCCTGGCAAAGCAGTAGCTTGCGCATCGGGATACCTGATCGTGAATTTATTCGTGGGGATGTCCCCATGACAAAAGCGGAGATTCGTATCCAAGTTTTAGCTAAGGCCCAAATCTCTACGACTGATCATGTGCTTGACGTTGGTGCTGGTACTGGAAGTATTAGTATTGAGGCTGCAGCTCTTGCTAATGAAGGCATGGTTTATGCCATAGAAAGTGATCCTGAAGCACAACAGCTTATCCGAGATAATCAACGAAAGTTTGCTGTTCCTAACCTGCAACTCGTTGTTGGCGTAGCACCGGACGTATTTTCCAAAATACCTCCAGTCGATGTTTGTATCATTGGTGGCAGCAAAGGTCGTTTAGAAGATATTATTCGCCAAGTTCCTTTAGTGGCGGAAGGCAGACTGGTTATGACAGCAGTAACCTTGGAAAATATCGCCAAAGGCTTGGAGCTTCTAAAGGAGCTAGAATTTCAAGACATCGAGGTTATCTCTATTCAAGCTGTCCGCTGGACAGAGATAAATCAATTACATATGTCTCAATCCCTGAACCAGGTGTTTATCCTTTCTGCTTGCAAAGGAGGTAAAGTATGACTATAACCTGGGGTAAATTTTACGGGGTGGGAGTTGGTCCTGGAGATCCTCGCTTCCTGACCTTAAGAGCAGTCGAAGTTTTGCAAGCTGTTAACATAGTGGCTATACCCAAGTCTAGGCTTGACCGTGAAAGTGTGGCATGGGAAATTGCCCAAAAACACTGTCACCAGAACGTTAAACTCCTAGAATTGGAAATGCCTATGACTTCAGATCGAGAAATACTCCAAAAAGCCTGGCAGGACGGGGCGCAGGCTATCTTGAAAGAAATTCAAGCGGGTCATTCTGTGGCTTTTATTACGCTTGGAGATGCTTCATTATATAGCACTTACAGTTATTTATTGGATAACCTACGCCCTACCCTTCCTGAAGATCAGATTGAAACTGTTCCTGGTATTACAGCAATGTCAGCCGCTGCAGCACGAGTGAATATACCTTTAGCGGTAGGTGATGAACCGTTATTAGTCTTACCTAGCTCGGAAGATGTAGATAACTATCTAAGTTTTCCTAACTTAGTCTTGATGAAAGTATCCCGCCAACTTCCTCAATTGTTAAAGGTTCTGACAGAGTCAGGCAGAGCCTCAGTTTTACTAACCCGTCTAGGACAAGCAAACGAGGAGATTCGCCGACAACCCAAGCTCTCCGATATAAAGGATGAAAAAATTGATTATTTAAGCTTGCTTTTAGTTAAGGGCAAACCTGAGGGGGTTCAATGATGGGAGAAGTAATTTTTGTCGGCGCTGGACCTGGTGATCCCGAACTCATCACAGTTAAAGGCTTTCGAGCCCTTGAACGTGCTAACCTAGTCATCTACGCTGGCTCCTTAGTTAACCCAGAACTTCTCAAAATCTGCCCAGAGGGTACTCCCACTCATGATAGTGCCCACCTCACGCTAGAGGAAGTTCTAGCACTGATTCAGAACGGAATAACTTGTCATGAAACTATCGTGCGCTTACATACTGGCGATCCCTCGATGTATGGAGCTATTCAAGAACAAATGGACGCCTTAGACAAACTTAAGATCAGCTATTCTATTATTCCAGGTGTAAGTTCTGTTTTCGCTGCAGCAGCAGCCGTTCAACGTGAATTCACCCTTCCTGGAGTAAGTCAAACCCTAATCCTTACTCGGATGGCTGGACGCACTCCAGTTCCAGAAAAAGAAAATTTAGTAACCTTAGCCCAACATCAGGCGAGTATGGCCATTTTCTTGAGTGTTCAAGACCTTAGTCAGGTTGTCCAAGACCTACTCACTGGTTATCCAGCCAGTACTCCAATTGCCGTTGTCTACAAAGCTAGTTGGCCGGAAGAACAAATCCTTCGAGGAACATTAGCAACCATTGTAGAACAGGTAGCTTCTGCAGGAGTACGGAAAACCGCCCAAATTCTGGTAGGAGATTTTTTAAACACCACTTACGAGCGCTCTAAACTTTATGACCCGACTTTTTCTCATGAATTCAGACAAGGAACCTAACCATGAAGTTTGCCATCATAGCGCTAACGGATCAAGGAAAAAAAACCGCCTTAAGATTGATCGCTCAACTTCCCGAGCCAGCTGATTTTTATTGCCACGAACATTGTCAGCTACAAACACAGTCTAAACAGCAACAACAACCTAATATTCAATTTGAACCTCAAGCTTCCTCCTTTAAACATTTGCGTGAACTGATGCCCTTACTATGGTCTAGGTATTCTGTTCTTATCTTTATCATGGCCACGGGTATTGTCGTCCGTCAGATTTCGCAATTCTTAGAAAGTAAAGCCAAAGACCCTGCTGTACTTGTTTTAGATGATCATGGTCGCTTTGTGATACCTTTACTTTCTGGTCACCTAGGAGGAGCAAACGCTTGGTCACGCTTTATAGCACGCGCTCTTGAGGCCACTCCGATTATTACTACGGCAACTGACGGTGCCGATCTTATAGCACCAGATGAGTATGCAAGACGTTTTAACTGGAAGGTCTGGCCATTATCAAATTTGCCGAGAATTAACCGTTTACTTCTTGAACGACGACAGCTTACAATTTGCTCAGACTATACTCTTGAAGATAGTCATCCATTAAAGCTAGATGATAATTACCTGTTTCTTGCTGAGGATTCTCGAGCAAAAGCTGATTTGATGATTACTGCTTTTCCAGTAGCTAACGAGGATAAACTTTACTTAATCCCACCTTCTCTCGGAGTGGGGATCGGTTGTCGGAGGGGCAAGACAGTTGAAGCTGTTTTACTGGCGATTTCCAAGGCGCTCGAACTCACGGGGGCTTCAACCCAAGCAATTAAGGGGCTCTATAGCATTGAACTAAAGGCTGACGAATTGGGCCTATCTCAAGCTGCAGAAGTATTGAAAGTACCTTTTGTAACCTTTTCAGCTGAGTCTATTCAAAATATTAATGAACAATTCAACTTAGTTAAATCTGAGTTTGTTGAAAATAAGGTAGGAGTGAATGGTGTATGCGAAGCAGCGAGTATCCTGGGTACCCAGATGGGAATCTTGATTTTACCGAAATTAAAAATGGGAGGGATAACGATCGCTCTCAGTTGCCAAAAATCTTTGTCGTGGGAATCGGTCCAGGGGATCCCGATCATATGACCTCACGGGTAAAAGAAGTCTGGTCGGAAGTGGATATCATAGCAGGGTACAAAACCTATGTCGATTTGATTCGCCCATATATCTCGGAACAGCAGATTGTAGCAACTTCCATGCGTCAAGAAGTAGAACGCTGCCAAGAAGTCGTCCGCTTAGCTTCGCTCGGGCACAGAGTAGCGTTGGTAAGTAGTGGGGACGCTGGAATTTATGGTATGGCTGGTATTTTAATAGAATGTTTAGAGCAAGCGGATAAGCTGGATATTCCCCTTGAGATTATTCCAGGGGTGACAGCCGCCAATGCTGCAGCCTCTCTTTTGGGGGCACCTTTAATGCATGATTTTGCAGTTATCAGCCTGAGTGATCTCTTAACACCTTGGGAAGTAATCGCCCGTCGAGTCAAATTAGCTGCTGAAGGGGATTTCGTCTTGGCTATCTATAATCCTAAAAGCCACGGACGTACCACCCAAATAGAAGAAGTACGCAACATCTTGCTAAAACATAGATCCCTGGAAACACCTGTTGGCTTGGTGAGGGAAGCTTTACGGGGGAACGAATCCTCCGTGCTAATCACGACACTAGAGAAATTCACTCAATATCCGATTGATATGTTGACCACAGTCATTATTGGTAATTCTCAAACCCGCCAAATTGGACCGTATATGGTTACTCCGAGGGGCTACAAGTTATGAACTTGCTAATCCTTGCTGGAACCGTTGATGGACGTAGGCTGGCAGAGGAATTAAAAGCTTGTGGACATGAAGTTGTGCTTTCAACGTTAACAGATTATGGTGCGGATATCGCTCAAGAAGCGGGCATAGTCACACGCTCTGGAGCACTCGATGAAAAATCCTTTGTTAAACTGCTAGAAACTCACTCTTTCACAGCAGTTATCGATGCTACTCATCCTTTTGCTCTTCAAATCAGGGAATTGTCCCAACAGGTCTGTCAACAAACCCATACTCCCTATTTTCGTTGGCAAAGGGCCTCTCTTGAGACTTTCTCTCACCCTTTAATTTACTGGACTGAAGACTTAAATTCGGCAACCAAAAAAGCTGCTGAATTGGGAGAACGTATTCTTCTCACAACGGGGAGTAATTCTTTAGCACAATGGTTAGAGTGCCCAGAATTTGCCAATAAACTTATCTATGTCCGTGTTCTTCCAACCTCTGCAATTCTCCTGCGTTGTGAAACCTTGGGCCTTAAACCCTTTCAAATTATCGCTGCTCAAGGACCATTTTCTCAAGCCTGGAATGAGGCAATGATTCAGCAATTCCAAATTGACGTTGTAATTGCTAAGGATAGCGGTAAAGAAGGAGGTACGGTTGATAAAATTCAGGCCTGCCTTAATTTACAAATTCCGCTTATTTTAATACAACGTCCCGAGCAAACCTCATCATTGACGTATGAAAAATTTATTGCCCAAATGGAGGAACAACTATGCAAACTGAACTTGTTATCTTAGGTCATGGCAGTCGACGTGCTGAGGCTAATGAAGGTCTCTTAGAGGTAGCCCGCAAGGTTTCGGAAATCCTGCAACAAGAAGTTACCCCAGCCTACATGGCGCATTCAACGCCTAACCTTCCAGAAATCGTCTTGGAAAAAATAAAACTTGGTGCTCAGCGCATTGTGATAATGCCCTTGTTCCTTTTCCGCGGAGTCCATGTTTCTGTAGATATTCATGAGGAATTAAAAGAAATCCGCGAAAAATATCCTCAAGTTGAAATCATCTTTACTTCAGAACTTGGCGCAGATGATGGTATTGCAAAATTAGCTGCTTTAAGGATTAAGGAGGTTATGTAGTATGAATTTCATCAGCGATCCTAGATCCATCGAATCAGATAGTATGCGGATGATCAGGAGTGAACTCCAACTTTCATGGTCAGAAAATGAACTCCCCGTTGTTCAACGCTTAATTCATACGAGTGGCGATCTAACGCTTGAAAACGTTATTGCTATTCATCCTCAGGCCATTAAAGCTGGTTTAGATGCTTTGTCTTGTGGCGCCAATATTATCACCGATGTTGAAATGGTCAGAGCTGGAATATCCAAGCAATACTTGCAACACTTAGGTGGCAAGGTGAAGTGTTTTCTCAATGATCCTCGCGTTCCTGAACAAGCTAAAGCTTGGGGAATAACTCGCAGTATGACTGCCATACGACTCAATGCGAAGCAATTATCCGGGGCAATTGTAGCTATTGGTAACGCCCCGACTGCTTTATTTGAAGTACTTCGTTTAGCAGAGGATCCTGCCTTACGTCCAGCCTTAATCATCGGTATTCCTGTCGGCTTCGTTGGAGCAGCAGAATCCAAAGAACTACTTTGGGATAGACAGGAGCTCCCCTCCATTACCGTTAAAGGTACGCGTGGAGGAAGTCCTTTAGCAGTAGCTGCTGTTAATGCTCTGATCTATACTTCCTTAAATCGAACTATTTGATAGACGAAGGTACAATAGCTCGCTAAGACTTATTAGCAATAGTTATGAAGTATTGCAACATAACCAATAAAATAATGATTGAGAGAAGGGCAAACGATGAGTCCGGCTCAGCATAAAAAGACTAACTCAACCTTAATGATTCAAGGCACTTCCTCAAACGTCGGTAAAAGTGTTTTGGCTGCGGCGCTATGTCGCATTTTTTACCAAGAAGGTTACCTTACTTGTCCTTTCAAAGCGCAAAACATGGCGCTTAATTCCTTTGTAACTTTAGACGGTGGAGAAATGGGCAGGGCTCAGGTCGTTCAAGCTCAGGCAGCTGGTCGTCAGCCGGATGTTCTGATGAACCCCATCTTATTAAAACCTACTGGACAGGCTAGTTCTCAGGTTATCATTCTAGGTAAACCCCAAGGGACCTTATCTGCGCTGCGTTATCATGGGGAATATCAGCGTAAAACTTGGCCTATTGTTCAGGAATGCCTGTGGAAATTACACAAAGAAAATGAAATCCTGATTATTGAAGGTGCAGGTAGTCCAGCCGAAGTAAATTTAAAACAAAATGATATTGTCAACATGCGTGTAGCCTTAGAGATTGAGGCACCAGTTTTGTTGGTCGCTGATATTGATCGTGGCGGAGCCTTGGCTGCTGTCGTTGGAACCCTAGAACTTCTCGAACCCGAGGAAAGAGCAGCTGTTAAAGGTATTATTCTCAATAAATTTAGAGGAGATATCGAACTTTTGCGGCCGGCGTTGAATTTTTTAACCCAAAAGACTGGAATTCCAGTCTTGGGAGTTATTCCATATTACACGGATTTCAGTATTCCCGAGGAAGATTCTGTGGCTTTGGAGCAAGAAACGACTAACTATCCTTTGACTAATCCTCTTCAAAAGCTAGACCTTGCGGTAATTCGACTCCCTTTTATCTCTAACTTCACAGATTTTGATGCTCTCAAGGACGAACCGGATGTTCAAGTTCGTTATGTCAACAAAGTTGGGGATTTGGGGAACCCGGATTTAGTGATCCTCCCTGGAAGTAAGAATACTTTGGCGGACTTGGGTTTCCTGCATGAAAGTGGCTTGGCTGAGCAGCTCAAACAACGCTGGGGAAACTCTGGTCCTATTATTGGCATCTGCGGTGGCTATCAAATGATGGGACGTCTCGTACGTGATCCTTATCACACGGAATCTTATCTAGAGGAAACTTCCGGACTAGGTATCCTTCCCATGGAAACCGAATTTTATCCGGAAAAATACACTGTCCAAAGTCAAGGTGTAATTAGCGGAGATAGCCTGTTTTTAAGACGTTGTCAAGGACAAACTGTTGTAGGCTATGAAATTCATATGGGTCGTTCCTTTATAGATGAAGGTTCGGCTTCATTGTTTGATTTAACAGCACAGGATACCAATTATTCAGACGGACTACAGGCTGGATCAGCTATGGGTACCTACTTACATGGGATTTTTGATAATGACAATTTGCGCCAGTCCTTACTAGAGTGGTTATGGGAGCAGAAAGGATTAGAACGCCCCGTCGAAAATACACCCTCCCAAGCTGCGCTCCGAGAGTTAGCCTTTAATCAACTGGCCGATTTAGTACGCCAGAACTTGGATCTAGCAGCACTACGTTCAATCATGGGCTTATAATTATGCCACCTTTATTACTTGGCTTGGCTTTTCTGATCGATCAAATAATGGGCGATCCGACTAATATTCCTCACCCGGTTGTCTTGATGGGTAAAGTTATCGCTTATTTCGAACATAAGTTCAATAGAGGGAATGCTCAAACCCGACGCTTCTGGGGAATAACTCTAACGATTATCTTGGTAGGGGGGAGCTTTGGCCTTACTTGGGGTTTGCTCAAGGCTTTGGAAACTCTTCATCTTTACCTAAGATATGCCGTAGAAGTTTATCTTGTTTCGACAACAATTGCCGGGAAATCCTTGCTTCAGGCTGGGAAAGGAGTGCTAAGAGAACTTCAAAGGTCAGATCTAACACAAGCCCGTAAACGTTTAGCCTGGTTAGTCAGTCGGGATACAAACAACTTATCGGAAGCTGAAATTGTTAGAGGAACCATCGAAACTTTGGCGGAAAACTTCGTTGACGGCATACTCTCGCCGCTTTTCTTTGCTACCTTGGGCGGCGCACCTTTGGCTATGGCCTTTAAAGCAGTCAGCACTCTCGACTCTATGGTAGGCTATCGCAACGACCGTTACGAAGACTTTGGCTGGTTTTCGGCACGTTCAGATGATTGGGCTAACTATATCCCAGCAAGACTTTCCGTCCCTATCTTATTTGCCGCAGGTATACCCTATAAACTACCTCTAAACTACGCCTGGCTGGTATGGCGACGTGACGCTAGCAAACATCCCAGCCCCAACGGCGGAAACCCCGAAAGTATTGTAGCAGGCCTATTAGGTATCCGTCTAGGTGGTATCAACATCTATCATGGAAAACCTCACCATCGAGCAGAAATGGGGGAAGCCCTCCACACCTCAACCTGCCAAGATATAATCCGTTGCCGATCCCTAATCCGCCTAGCCACCTGGTTCTCTCTACTTCCTTTACTAGCTCTCTCAGCCTTACTTTATCTTCTACCAACCTATTTTTAAGTTCAATCCAAAAATTTGTTAACTTGTTATATGCCTCATAACGCAAACCCTAATTCTCCGTTCCAAACCCGTAAATTACTCTTGCTTAGTGAGCATTTAGCGGAATTTGCGTAAGCGAACGTAGACAATATAGCGTTAAGCACGACAATGGTTAACTTGCAGAAATACCCAGGGGTTTTGTCGTGTAGTCATATTATTAAGTGAGTAGCAAATGTAATGCAGGCGAACGTGCAATAGTGATTTATTGTTATTTTATACCAAATTATCTTTTAAGGAGCACCCCAATGCATATTCCACGAATCGTGATAGCAGGAACACATAGCGGCGTAGGAAAAACGACAATATCTACAGGTATTATGGCAGCCCTAAAACTTCGTGGACGATCAGTCCAGGGGTATAAAGTTGGCCCAGACTATATTGATCCCAGTTATCATAGTGCAGCTACAGGTCAACCTTCGCGCAACCTAGACCGTTGGCTCCTAGGAACACATCTCCAACCTAGCTTTATCCAAAGTGCAAGGGGGCACTGGGCAGTAATCGAGGGTGTTATGGGAATGTTTGACGGCATGAGCGGCACTCAAGGATTTGGTAGTACCGCCGATATAGCTAAAGAACTTAGAGCACCAGTCATTCTAATTGTAGATGCTTCTTCCATGTCCAGAAGTGCAGCAGCCCTAGTTTATGGGTTTAATAACTTTGATCCGGATATTAAGTTGGCGGGCGTTATTTTTAACCGGGTTAAGTCGCCAATGCAGGAAAAAATGCTCAAAGAAGCCCTGAAAGAAATAAATCTACAGGTTATTGGTAATATTCCTCGAGAAATAAATTTGCAACTTCCTGAACGTCACTTGGGCTTAATTCCAGTAGGAGAGCGAACACTAGAAGGCGAGTTTCTTCAAAATCTCGCTGAGCTCATAATTAAACATGTCGATGTAGAACAGATTGAAAAGATCATGGAGCAGGCACCAAAGCATGAGGCTACAGCTAAACTTAAGGGTGCTGCCCAACAAGATTATCCAGCAAATTTTAAGTCTCCAGTAAAGAAACTTAATGTTGGTATCGCCTGGGATGAGGCTTTTCTTTTCTATTATCACGACGCTCTTCAGCTTGCCAAAGTTAGTGGTTTTAACTTAGTTCCCTTTAGTCCCTTACACGATCTTGAGCTGCCGTTAGATTTAGATGGGCTTTGGTTCGGGGGTGGCTTTCCTGAACTCCATCTCGAAAAATTATCGGAAAACCTTGCTGTGAAAGCGGCTATTGGCAAGTTTGCTCGTTCCGGAAAACCGATCTATGCTGAATGCGGAGGCTACATGTATCTCGGCGAAGCTATCAAAGATTTTAATTCAAAGAGTTATCCACTCGTTGGTCTAATACCCATGGTCTCGGAAATGACGTCTCGACTACAAAATATGGGTTATCGTCAAGGAGTGTTTCAAACTAATAACTTTCTTGGCCCAAAAGGTACGGTAGTTCGCGGTCATGAATTTCATTATTCACAAGTAGCTTTTAATAGTAACCCACAACACGCTTACCAGTTGTTTAGGGGGGATAAGGCTGACCGTTTAGAAGGGTTCGTTCAAGACAATCTTGTGGCATCCTATCTGCATCTTCATTTTAGTGGGCATCCTGAGTTACTGCAACACTGGTCTGCCTTTAATAACACTGGGTTAGTATTATGATTACTGTTTATACCGGGAATGGCAAAGGCAAAACTACCTCAGCCATTGGTGAAGCCATACTTTCCCTAAACAAAGGTAAAAAAATTATCATGATTCAGTTTCTGAAAGGCAGTACTTACACTGGAGAACTTACAGCCCTCTATTGTCTAGGTATACCACTAGTTCAGTTTGGGGTGGGTTGTCGTTGGGCAGGTATGATCCGTACTGGACTGAAACATTGTACTAATTGCGGAGAATGTTTCCGAAGCAATCGTGATCCTCAAATAGCGCTTGACCTTATTGAGAAAGCCTTAGACTGTTTAAACAAAATCCTGAAAAATCAAGAATTTGATGTTATTATTCTAGATGAAATAAGTCATGCTTTAAATCATGGTTTTTTGCCTTTAGAAAGACTTATTCCATTCTTGGAGTATAATACCATTGAGTGGATATTGACTGGTCGTAGGATGCCCACAAAACTATTGCCGTTGGTTGATTCTTGGTGGGAATTAAAAGAAGTTAAACATCCCTTTCAACAGGGTTTGCCAAGTCGTAGGGGGATAGAGTACTAATGGAAACAACTGTGGGGTATGCCCGTTGTCCAGGAACTTGTGGAGAATGGATTCAAGGTGCCAAGGAAGGAATTCCATTTTTAGTCGATTGCCCGATTGATCGTTTTTCGGAAGTAGCGGTGAAATTATCCCCGCAGCTTCAGAATAATTTAATCTGGACTATTCCAGCTATGAAAACTAAAGTTGCCCGAGCTTTAAAGCTACTTAGCCAAGAAAAAGCACTTCATAACCTTAGGGGAGAAGTTCTCATCTCCTCTGGGTTACCTTTAAGCAAAGGTATGGCGAGTTCTACTGCTGATATTGTAGCCGCTGTGGCAGCTACCTTGCTTTCATTGGGTGAAACTCCAACCCCAGAGATCTTAGCTTATTGGGCTTTAAGGATCGAACCAAGCGATAGCGTCATGTTCCCGGGGATTACGGAAATGAGCCATGTCTATGGAAGCTATCATCAAGTTCTTGGACCGACTGTACCTGCCCAATTTTTGGCTTTGGACTGGGGAGGAGAAGTCGATACAATTCATTTCAATGCTCGCCAGGATTTATCGTCACATTACCGACGGTACGAAAAAACAATTCAAAAGGCACTTTCTTCTATTCGTCAGGGGGTGGAGTCAGCAGATTTAGAACTGTTAGCTTACGGTGCAACGATCAGTGCTCGTTGTAACCAAGATATCAACCCCAAAATAATGTTCGAAAACTTCCATAGTTGGGTTCGTAAACAAGGTGGCTTAGGTGTGCTTGCTGCACACAGTGGAAGTTTACTCGCTGGCGTTTTTCCACCTGAGCAAACACTTTGGCAGCTAATACCGGAAGCTGAATTATGTTTCAACCCTGCTTTTATCGATATTTTTAAGGCCCATGACGGTGGAGCTCAATGGTCTAAAATAAGCTCACAACATCCAAGGATGGTTGCCAACAATGGAGGATGATTACTATGCATGGTGGAAACTTGCGCAGAGCTAGAGAGGTTTATGGACAGACTACCTTTCTGGATTTATCGGCCAATATTAATCCATTTGGTCCACCTAAGATTGTTTGGGAGAGTATAAGAGCAGCGCTTCCCGAAATCGTTCACTATCCTGATCCCGAAAGCAAGCAGTTAAGAACTGAACTTGGCTTGAGGTATCAACTGCCAATTCATGAGATTATGGTAGGGAATGGGGTTGGTGAACTTCTCTTCACGCTTGTTCAATCGTTAAAACCAAGAAAAGTTGCCATTCCTATACCCTCCTTCAGTGAATATGAACGCGCTGCACGCGCTGCCTCGGCAGAAATTTTCTACATTCCGCTAGGTGCTCAAGGTTGGGCGGGAATACCACCTATTCTATCCTCTGAGGACGAAGCTGAATTTATTGATGCTTGGCAACAATACCTCAGTGGCTGTGACATATTATTTCTTTGTTCCCCTCATAATCCAACAGGCAGCGTTATTTCCAAAAAACATTTTCAACTACTTTTAGAAATCACAAAAAAACTTGATTGCCGTATTATTTTTGATGAATCTTTTTGCGATTTCCTACCTGAAAAAACACGTTGGTCAGCTCGTCTTGATCTTAAGCAGAACTTCCAGTTGATCGTACTGTATTCCATGACCAAATTTTATAGTCTCCCGGGCCTGCGTTTGGGCGTTTGTTTTGCTGCCGCTGAGGTTATAGCCCATGCTCACCAGTTTAGAGATCCTTGGTCAGTCAACGTTTTAGCCGAACAAGCGGGGCTTGCTGCTCTGCGTGATCATATATTTCCCAAACAGGTTCGACAGCTGCTTTATGAAAGCAAGCAATTTCTCTATGCGAATTTTAAACTACAGGCTCCTAAATCTTTAGAGCTTTGGCCAACGTCAGTAAATTTTGCTCTGATTCAACTTTTAGACCAAACTTCGGGTGAACTTGTTACTGAACTTGCTGAACATGGTATTCTTGTAAGGAATTGTGCTAACTTTAGGGGACTTGAGGAATCGTTTATTCGTGTAGCTATTAAGGATATCCCTAGCATGAAACTTTTTCTTGATACTTTAGCTATTATTAAATCAATGTCGTCAATCTAAGTAACCATAAAATACCACCCTGTATCGAATAGAAAATAATTTTTATTAAGTACTCAAAATCCCTTGACATTTCAAAATTCATCCAAAAATCAAATTGAATACCTTT
>JBAQMG010000044.1:0-6591 GCA_049302575.1 Desulfitobacteriaceae bacterium
AAGGTATTCAATTTGATTTTTGGATGAATTTTGAAATGTCAAGGGATTTTGAGTACTTAATAAAAATTATTTTCTATTCGATACAGGGTGGTATTTTATGGTTACTTAGATTGACGACATTGATTATGGGAGGCCTACTTTATTATAGTTGGCAACATCCTGACCTGTGGAAGAATGGTTTTGGCAAGAACCTCTTAGTTGTAATTGCCGTAAATTTAGGGTTTGGCTATATTCAACCAGGAATCGATAATTACGCACATCTAGGCGGACTGCTCACTGGATTTATATTCATGGGGTTATTTAAGGGGACGAAAAATAAATTCGGCAAACCCTAATGCTGTTAATTTTACATAAAAATACATGATCTCAAATTGCATTTTTTTATTGACCTCGGACAAAATACTTTTAGCCTATAATTTCTTAGCGAGGTGGCTAGAACTATTGCCATCGTTAGTTAAGAAAGTGTAGGCTATTATAGTAAATCACTATGGCGCCTTCGGCCGTTAGTGTCCACTAGACACTAACGTGTTCGCATGCACTACATTTGCTACTCGCTTGACGCAAATTCCGCTAAATGACTCACTAAGCAATAGTGATTTACGGGTTTGGAACGCTGGGTTTGGAACGGGCTGGATACGACGGGGAATTAAAATGCAATTATTCTGTCGGCTAGAGTTTAGGTGTTCGTTTTTTGGACTGTACGCTGGACTTCCAAGAAAAACTCACTAACTTCCTGAGGGGTTGGAATATGTTGATCAACGTGGCCTAGCTCTTTAGTTATTGTGGCGAAGGCACTTAACCAAGCAATTGTTAGACGCGTAGCAATTTCCTGAGAAGTATTCATGAAGAAGACCATCCTTTCCTATAAAATAGTTGAATGAGAAGGGTAAGCGGAAAGAACTAGATTGAATTAATATATGCTGTAAAAACTTCTTCTGGATAAAGTCTTTAGAAAAAGCTTTCTACCCGTGGAAAGAAAATGTTATAATTTAGATATCTACATGGGGGGAAGGGATTTACTTTTGATCAACAGAAAAAAAAGAAAAAAACTTAGCTATTTTGGAAGAGAACTTTGGGTTCCGCTAATTTTAGCAATTATTGCTTTACTTATTTTCTCCCGACTGGTCATGCTCCAAGTTGTTCAAGCCGCTGAACTTAAAGCTAAAGGTATCGAACGGCGTACGACTGATCAAACGATTTATCCAGAAAGAGGAGCAATCTTTGATGCTCAAGGGCATGTTTTGGCTCAAAGTATCCCGGTCAAAGAAGTCTATGCCGATCCTAAGACTTTAAATCAATTAATAAATAAAAAACAAATAAAAACTTCAACAGCAGAAATTGCTCAAAAACTAGGGACACTGTTAGAGATAAAACCTCAAGACATTTTAGAAAAATTAAATAAAGGACAATCTTCGTGGGTAAGTTTAGCTCATCACGTTGATATGCTTAAAATTGACGAGATTAATAAATTGAAAATTCCTGGTATAGGATTTAATGATGAGGAAGAAAGAGTTTATCCTATGGACGAACTTGGTGCGCCTGTCTTAGGTATCGTTAATATGAGTGGACATGGGGTAGAAGGTATTGAAGCTTTCTATGATCAAGATTTGTACGGAAAACCGGGCTACAAGTCGCAAGAACGTGATACAGGCTCTAGTTTTATCCCCGAAACGCTACATAAAATCGATCCATCTCAACCTGGCAGTAACTTAAGCTTAACTTTAGATTCGACAATTCAATATTTCGTTGAGCAAACATTGGAAGAAGCCATGAGCACCACTAAATGCCTAAGAGCCACGGTTTTGGCCATGGATCCGATGACTGGCCGGATCTTAGGCATGGGTTCACGACCAACGTTTGATCCCAACCATTATTCGGATAGCCCACCAGATGATAGGCGAAACCTTGCTATTAGTATGTCATATGAGCCTGGGTCAACCTTTAAAATCCTCACTGGTTCAGGTGCCTTAGAAGAAGGCGCCATTACACCAGATGAACGCTTTAATGATCCAGGATATTTACGAGTTGGTCCTCGTTTAATAACCAACTGGGATTCAGATCACAAACCTCATGGTAGTCCCACCTTTACTGAGGGTATGAAGATATCTTCGAACGTAGTCTTAGCGCAAGTTGGTATGAAATTAGGTAAAGAGAATTTTTATACCTTCCTCAAAGCATTTGGTTTAGGTGTTAAAACTGGGATAGATATCGCTGGGGAAGAGAGTGGTTTACTGGTACCTAAGGATAAATCGTTGGCTATTGACTTGGCCACAATGTCTTTTGGTCAAGCTAATTTAGTCACGCCTATTCAACTTCTCACGGCAGTCTCAGCAATTGCTAACGGTGGTACGCTTTATAAGCCTTATATTGTTGATAAAGTCACTGCTCCTGATGGTAAACTTATTAGGCAAAATCAACCCATCGCGGTTCGTCAAGTAATTTCCAAAGCCACTGCCGCTCAAATGACTAATATTTTACAACAAGTCGTTTCTGATGGTACAGGTAGTCTTGCCAAAATACCGGGGGTTAATGTTGCTGGAAAAACAGGGACTGCCCAAAAGGTCGATTCTAAAACTGGAGGATATTCAACAACAGATTATATCGCTTCGTTTGCTGCCTTTGCTCCTGCAGAAAGCCCAAAAATAGCCATTTTGATTGTGCTTGATAGCCCACAAGGGATTATCCATCAAGGTGGTCAACTCGCTGCGCCTAGGGCCAAGACTCTTCTTGAGGGAGCTTTACAATATTACGGAGTCCCAGTAGCTAAAGATACCCAAAGTACGATTTCAATCTCTTCCACTGATCCAGCAGTACGACCTATTCCCAAACCTCTAGTCCCAGAGCGTACCCCCTTGGGTGGTGAGGTTATTGTTCCTGACCTAACTGGACTTACAATGCGTCAAGCTGGCGCTGTATTATCTAAGAATGAACTTCATTTTGATTTTTCGGGAAGTGGTTTAGTCAGTGGGCAAACACCTACTGCTGGTAAAGTCGTTAGTAAGGGTACTACCATTGTAGTAAAATTTTCCTCATTTGCTCCAGCACCTTAACTAATGCATAATAATTTAACCAATGCATAATGCATTAGATAATCAAGCAGTAACGTAATTCTTAATTCTTAATTATGCATTATGCATTAAATAAGTGGAGGGGTGATTTTGTGGATAACGCGCAAATGCAAAGCGCGAAAGAATTTCTAAGTATTATCTCAAAGGGAGCTGGCGTCTCAGGTTATGAAGCTTCTATTGCTGCTTTAGTAAGGGAAGAATTGCGCTCTCTTACTGATGAGGTACATAGCGATACTTTTGGCAATCTCTATGCTCTGAAAAAGGGTAATAAAAAACGATCTAAAATTATGTTAGCAGCCCATATGGACGAGATAGGCTTGATTGTCAAGAAAATCGATGCTCGTGGTTTTTTACATTTTACTTCGATCGGTGGGGTTGACCAAAGAACCCTGTTATCTCAAGAAGTCCTTGTTCACGGTCGCCGACAAATTCCGGGGATTATTGGTGCCATACCACCTCACCTTATTAAAAATGGAGATGCTGATAAAGCTGTAAAAATGGAGGACATGGCAATTGATGTTGGTCTTCCTGTCGAAAAGGTTGGTGAGGTAATTCAAGTAGGTGACATTGTTACTTTGCAACGTGATACCTATGAACTAATGAACAATATTTTTGCGGGAAAATCTTTTGATGATCGGGCTGGTATTGTTGTGATGAAGGTTTGTCTAGAGGAACTTTCACGCTTACACCATTCACATGATGTTATTGCTGTGGCCACGACACAAGAAGAAGTGGGTATTAGAGGTGCCTTAACGAGTGCTTATACGCTTAATCCTGATTTAGCGATAGCGATAGACGTAACCCATGGGAGTACTCCTGATACCAAAGGGCAAGTCAATATTGATTTGGGCAAGGGTCCCACTGTCGCACTCGGCCCGAATATTCATCCTGCAATCTATCGTCATCTTTCTGAAACAGCTCAACTTCAGCGTATACCAATTCAAATTGACCCAGTACCTGGCCCCACTGGCACTGATGCATGGGCTATTCAAGTAACCCAAGCTGGAATTCCCACTGGACTTATTTCTATTCCTTTGCGCTATATGCACACTTCAGTAGAAACTATTGATCTGCAAGACGTTCTTAACTCCGGAAAACTTCTTGCTCACTTTATCGCCTCCTTACCGGATGATTTGGAGGGCTTTATATGTTATTGAAAACCCTTAGCGAATTAAACGGTACTTCAGGTGCGGAAACCTCTGTGCGCAATTTCTTGCGGCAAGAAATTGAACCCTATGTAGAAAGGGTAACCATTGATAAGATCGGTAATTTGATTGCTGCTAAAAATCAAAATCTACCCGGTCCCAAGGTTTTGATTACAGCACATATGGATGAAGTGGCACTCATGATTGTAGAAGTTACAGGCGATGGTTTTCTCAAATTTCGCCCGGTAGGGGGCATTGATGCTCGAATCTTAGTATCTAAAACGGTTCGAATCGGAGAAACTTTAGTTGGAGTGATCGGGGCCAAAGCGATTCATCTTCAGAAATCCATGGAACGGCAAAAGGCTTTGCCTATTGAACAACTTTACATCGATATCGGAGCTAAATCTAAAGAAGAAGCTTCGGGTAAAGTTAAAATAGGGGATTACGCCTATTTTATGACGACTTGTGAACCTTTCGGCGAAGGTTTGCGTAAAGGAAAGGCTTTTGACGACCGAGTCGGTTGTGCCATCTTAGTTGAACTTCTTAAGCAGGATTATGATTTCCCCTTAGTGGCAGCTTTTACGGTACAGGAAGAAGTAGGTTTACGTGGAGCGAAGGTCGCAGCCTACCATGTTGAACCTGATTTTGCCATTGTGGTCGAGGGAACGGTAGCAGCTGACGTAATGGATAAGGATGAAGCAGAATGGGTTACGGAATTGGGGAAAGGCCCAGCTTGTTCGATCATGGACCGCACGACCCTTTATAATCCTAAACTCGTCCAATATGTGGCTGAATTAGCCCACGAGAAAGAAATTCCGCTCCAGTTTCGACGCGGAACCAGTGGGGGAAATGATGCAGGTCGCATCCATGTGACTAAAACTGGAATTCCCACGATTTCGCTCAGCGTACCTTGTCGATATATTCATTCTTATGCTTCAGTTATCAGCGAAAAGGACTATGAGGCCTGTCTTAATCTTGTTCAAGCACTCTTAAGAAAGCTACCCCCGATAAAAGGTTTTTCAGCAAACACTAAGGAGGATCTGTGATGTCAAAGAAACCTCAGTCCCAAGCCCTTGATTATACAATACTCGGCCAATTAACTCAGTTATTTGGTCCTTCTGGCTCGGAGGGAGATGTGTCCGACTTTATCTCAACTCAACTTCGCCCGTATAGTGATGAAATAAAAATAGATACCATGGGAAACCTAATTGTCCAGCGGCAAGGAACTGGAAAACGCCTCATGGTAGCAGCACACATGGATCAAATCGGGGTGATGATTACTAATCTTGATAAAGAAGGCTTTCTGCGGTTTAGTCCACTCGGTGGCGTACCGATCACCGCGATTAACCAACAACGAGTGAAGTTTCGTAACGGTAGAATAGGTACAATTGGCGTCGAAAAATTAGAAAGATTCTCAGATTTAAGACTTGAAAAACTGTTTATTGATATTGGTGCCTCCTCGAGGGAGGAAGCCAGTGAATTTGTTCAAATAGGGGATACCGCTATTTTTGTAGGAGACTTCGTGGAATCTGGCTCAAGAGTTATAGCCAAGGCCTTTGACGATCGCCTCGGTTGTTTTGTAGCGATAGAAGCGCTTAAACGTGTGAAGACGAAGCATGAATTAGCTTTTGTGTTTACTGTCCAGGAAGAATTAGGGACACGTGGGGCTCAAACAGCTACCTACGCTCTCGATCCTGACATAGCTATTGCCGTAGATGTAACGACTACCGGTGATACCCCCAAAGCCCATCAAATGGCCGTAGAACTAGGCAAAGGGGTCGCCATTAAGGTCTTCGACCGCTCCATGGTTACCTCTCCACAAGTTAAACGTTGGATGTCTGACGTTGCAACGGAAATGAAGATTCCTTTTCAATGGGAGGTCTTAGAGTTTGGGGGAACTGATTCAGGAGCGATCCATTTGACTAAAGGAGGGATTCCCTCGGGAGTCATTTCGATACCCACACGCTATGTCCACAGTCCTGCAGAAATGGCGGATAAAAACGATGTTGAAGCTGCTGTTAATTTGTTAGTTGCGCTGCTGGAAAGCTCCGCAGAACTGTAAGACGGTTGGAGTTTAGTCAGTTAATGTGCAGAAAATGCTTGACTCTTCGTTCAATTGTTGTATACTAAGTATTGTTGTTCAAGCGCCACTAGCTCAGCTGGTAGAGCATCCGACTCTTAATCGGCAGGTCCCTGGTTCAAATCCTGGGTGGCGCACCAATCATACCAAGGCTTTCAGGGTTTGGTAGTAACCTATAAAAACTCGATTTACTACTACCGTACTACTACCACCAAAAAATGTATCTATTAACCGTCAAAAGTATCAGTTTTGACGGTTAATAGATACATTTTTTCTTCTTAAAGTTCTTTCTTAACGG
>JBAQMG010000045.1:0-1832 GCA_049302575.1 Desulfitobacteriaceae bacterium
TGCCCCTACCGCTTAATATTTACCCAAATTAAAAAACGAGGAGGATTTTTATGAGTTTAAATATTAGAAATACGAATATGAAATTAGTTTTTAAGCGCGCATGCGATGTTATGTTATACCCATCACCTCTTTATGATTATCAGCAAATAGTTAGCGGGTTGAGTATTTGCGGTAAAACAATGAAGGCTGTCGCATATAATACTTTTCAAGGATATGGAAGAAACATGAATGGTTCTAATGTTCAAAATATATTTATAAAGCACTTTTTGGAAAATGAAAAAAACATTATTCGAGAATTACAACGAATAAATACAAGAAAAGAATTGAACGACTTATCTGACGAGGTTTTAAGGGAATTGTATATTGAGTTAAAAGAGAAAACTGATATTTCCAGATTAGATTCTTATAACCGTATAAGAAAACCGATAGATTTATATATGGAGCACATAGTACTACTGTGTGAACAAATAAGTCAAGATTGTAGGGAGAAAATTGTTCCTTTACTGTATTTGCCATTAGATGGACAAATGTTCTCATCGACTGATGTATTCAATAATCAAAGTGATTTAACAAAACATGGTTTGGACAGAAAATCTACTTATGGTAATGTTAAGAATCTTGCAGATTATACAGGACTTCAAAAGGACATTGAGAGAAGAGCTGTAGAAATATCTAACGATATTTCTAATAGATTCGTTCCGATTTTTTTTGATATGCTATGGGGTGGAAAAATAAGAAAAAGATATCAAACAAATGGTAGTAACTTATTTCTTTGTAATCTCGAATGCTAATACCGTACATATCAATAATAAGTTTGATAATATTAGTGCGTGTCCCTCCATTTCATACTCTACCTATGCAGAGCAGAACATCGTAGTTTGGAATAGTTTCAAAAAGCTTGAGTCCTATAACCTCCTATGACAACTCAACGGAACATCCACAACATCCACTCGTCGAAAAACACCAAAATCAGGCATGTTGTCGCTACTCACCTAAAATGACGGCGTAAATCTCACTGCCAATGGCGGAGGAAGTGTACTGACAAACCGCAAAGGCCTGTAGAATTGTAACGACAATACATACAGATAAGAAAGATCCCCAACACGCACATGACAATCAATGTGTATATTGGGGATAATGTGGATAAGATTTTACATAGCAGTACCGCGTTGCCGTTCAGTATCTGCTAAAATTCGGCCAATGTGAGCGTCCTCAATGACCTCACTTCCTGTTCGCTTAGCCTCATACAGCGCATGTGTACAAATCGTGTTAATGAGGCGTGGAATTCCCTTTGTCTCAGAGTGGATGAGCCCGATCGCGCTATCCGCGAAAACAGGGGTGGTAGCTCCAGCCTGCTTCATTTGGTGGCGAATATACGTTGCCGACTCTTGAGCAGTCATGCCCTGTAAGTGGTATTGAAGATGAATACGTTGAGCAATGGCCTCATATTTGTTCATACGCAAGATTCTGCGTAGCTCCGGCTGCCCCACAAGAATGAGGGAAAGCAACGAGGACGAGTCCATTTGGTGATTTAAAGCGAATCGAAGCTCTAAGAGCATGGATGGGCTAATATCATGAGCCTCGTCAATGATCACAACCAACGCTTTATCCTTCTGAAGAGCCCGGTAGTTTAGCACCTGTTCGAGCAATAGTTTCGATTTAGAGAGGTAGAAATTCGGTTCTTCCCCTAACCCACGCAATAAATCAGCATAGAAATCACGAGGCTTCATACCAGCCTGACTGAGATAGATCACTTGGTACCGGACAGGATCTAGCTCTTGCACCAGACGACGAATAAGCGTGGATTTGCCGCTACCGACTTCGCCCGTCAG
>JBAQMG010000046.1:0-50238 GCA_049302575.1 Desulfitobacteriaceae bacterium
CAATTCATCATTATACCTTATAATTCAGTGGGGGAGGTTAGAGACCTCCCCCACTGAATTATCGAGAGAAGCGAGTTCGCTTATGGAAACCCATATTTCAGTTATTCTACTACTATATCAAGTGATAGGAGTTATAGAAACAACTCTATCAAGTTTCTCGCAATGCGAATACCACTCAATGGAATCATTAGTGTATAGTACTTAATTATGCATTATGCCTTGATAGGTATCGCCCAAACCTTGTCTTTCTGGTAAAAGAACAAATACCAAACAGGGTTGTTTTCGAGGTCATCCAGGACAGGAGTCGAAAAATACGCTAAAGCAGTACATCTAGACCATTGTCGTCTGTCCATTGACTCAATCCAGGGAATTGAGATCCCCTGAGCATCTTTAGCAAGCTTCTCACACGCTAGGCTCTTAAGACCCTCTAGCGACCCTAGTTTAGCTTTGTCCCATCCCCTGAGCCCTCCTATGTTGCCTGTAGACATTTCCCCTCCGGGCAATAGATAATTAGGTACAACACTGGGTCTTTCCCAATAATAATAATCAAAGCGCAAAGCATCCCTTAAATTTTCCCATTTCTCCTCCCCAAAATACACAGGGTTAATTTGACGGGAGTACTCTAAAAACAGCCAAAGTCTTTCAAATAATGTCTTTCCCTGCCAAGGCAACCCAAACCAATTTTGCGCGTGCCAAAACTGCGCTTGGGAGTCATAAAAATCAAAGGCCGAAGGAAATAACGTAATTATCCTTCGTAGACATCTCAAAAATCTCCCTGAATTATAGTATTTGTCCAAGAGTATTTCCATGCGTTGAAGCTGTAATATCTCTAAATGGCTTAAATCTTTTGTTTGCAGGATAGTATAGGGCGGATCAGACTGATAAATAAGTCCGTACTGTTGCGCTTTTTCTCGCAGGCCAGAGCCTTTGAGAACCTTCAAGAAGCCCAGTTGCAGCATATTAGGTTGCACTTTATAAACATCATTAAAGGAAATCCGAAAATTATCCCAGTTCTCCCCAGGAAGGCCGGCAATAAGATCTAAATGTAAAGGTATCTTGGTGGTTCGTTGGAGCTCTTGCACGTACTTTTGCCAAACTTCGAAATGTTGGAACCGAGCAATACAATCTAGGGTCGGTCGGTAAGTTGATTGTACCCCTATTTCCAATTGCAATAACCCTTGAGGGTAATTTCTTAAATAAGACAGCCATTCTTCATCGAGGAGATCCCCTGCCATCTCGCAATGAATCCTTAAGCCTTGGGGACCATCAGCCTTCGCAACTTCCTCACGAACAATATCTAAAATGCGAAAAGCATGCTCTTTGCGAACGTTAAAGGTTCGATCCACAAATTTAATCGTTCGAGCGCCATAATTCAGAAGTTCAATAAAAATCCGACGGAAACGTTCCGGCTCCAAAAAGCGTACTCCAGCTGCGACCGATGATAAACAATACTGACAACTATAGGGACAACCCCTAGTTGTTTCAACATAAACAAGTCGATTGTCAAGTTTCTCCTCCCAGACATAAGGATCCGGGAGTTGGGCTAGCTCCCTCAAAGATATCCGTGCGGGATTACTTATTAGCTTGTCTTGATTACGCCAAACTACCCCAGAGATTCTATCAGGATCCCCTCCAGCTTTCCAAGCCCTCAAAAGTTCTAAAAAGACACCTTCACCCTCACCCTGAACAACTGCATCCAACTCTGGATTTTTATACATCAACTCTTGCGTTTCAAAGGTCACTTCTGGTCCCCCTAAAACAAAACGAACCTTCGGCAAGACCAAACGTAATTGTCGAATAATTTTTAAAATTTCAGTTAGATTCCAAATATAACATGAGAAGCCAACGACATCAGCCTTGGCTTCGAAGATCTCTCCCGCTATACGAGACACAGGTTCATTAATCGTAGCCTCTTTAAGTACTGTATCGGGAAATTCTTTTTTGATATCCTCGCGCAAATAACGAAGAGCCAAGTTCGTTTGCACATATTTAGCATTTATGGCCACAAGTAAAACGCGCAATGCGAGAACCCCTTTATCCACTTTCAAGACTCCCACTTCTATAAGAAATGGGAATTCTGTGCTCGGATGCAAACCAAGCTGTCTCTGTCAGTATATCGTTTTACCCTATAATATGCAATTATTATGCCATAAGAAAAAAGCACCTTACGGTGCTTAATAGTCCAGAATAACTGAATAATTCAACTCTTGAATCCTCCAGCAAAGATGATTGGAGCTACCTTTGGTGTTAGAACACCAAAAGCATAACCCTCTTTCTTTAGATAGTGAATAATCCTTGGTAAAGCTTCTACGGAAGTCATTTTAGTCCCAATATCATGCATCAAAAGTATTACTCGATTTTTTCCAGGCACCTGCTCTTCAATATTGTGCACCAGTTGATTTGTTGGCACTAAGCGAGCAGTTGCGTCTCCAGTCATACAATTCCAATCATAAACCATATAGTCCGCTGCATCAACAGCGTTGAAATATTTAACATTAAAATGTCCTAGGGTGCCACCAGGTGCTCTTAGAATATGTGTATGAATTCCAATCAAATTATAGATTATATCTTCGTTCTTTTTTATATCAGCCAAAAAGGCATCAGGACTACGATAGAGCGCCACGCTATCATGTGAATAAGAGTGATTTCCTATGGCATGCCCTTGTTCATACTCATCTTTTAGCAACTGCGGATAAGTCTCAATTTGTCGACCGACAACGAAGAAGGTAGCTTTGACATCCTCTTCTTTTAAAATCTTAAGAATTCGAGGTGTGGTTTCCGGGTAAGGCCCGTCATCAATAGTGATATAAACAATCTTGGATGGTTCCTGATCAAATACCCTATGTCGCATAGCTAAACCAGGTGCCGCAGGAGGTTTTCCCTCCAAACTCCAAAAAGGGTGAATTGGAGTAAGCGGCGGGTCTGGCTCGGGTGTAGGAAATGGGTCGGGATCGCTTTCCTCTTGATGTATAATTCGTACAAGTTCGGGCTGACGATCAGGCGGACGTGGAATCCCTTCCGCTTCGCTCTTTTTTAATATTGGATAAGCCTTAGGTGTGAACCTAACTGACACTGTTGGTTTGCTCAAGGAAATTGTACAGCCACTAATTAGTAAACCACTTATTCCTAAGGCAAGAAATAATACGACAACCCGGACTGCTTGTTTAGAATTTAACATGCCTACCCCACACTCTTTTTTATCTTTAAATTTTAACCTCTATCAGCTACACTAAATTTAACACGTAGCGTTCTAGTGCCTGGGCAACTCCATCTTCTTGATTCGTTCCGGTAATTACATTGGCTTTCATTTGAACTTCAGGTCGGGCATTCCCCATAGCTACACCTAACCCAGCATACTCTAACATCTCTATATCATTATAACTATCGCCAATAGCCATCACATCTTCCCTAGCGATACCATATAATTCCGCGAGACTAGCTAAGGCTACTCCCTTATTCACGGTAATCTCAATAAGTTCAAGGAACATAGGTTTGGACTTTGTAAAATGAACCGTCTTGCTATAACGTTCACGAAGAATCGTCGTCAGAGCATCCAAATCCTGCTCTTCACCTATCACCAACATCTTTTCTACACCCTCTGCTTCTTCCGCTAAAACCTGTCCAAGATCCCTTTGTTCAACCCGAACACTCGCAATACTATTATAAATACCTGAGTAACCATTCAGGTGCTGCGCAAAAACACGATCTTTAAGATAAATTTGAACATGAAAGTGCTTCTCTTGAAGACACCCAACAATTTCCTCAGCCTGCTTCACTGGGATTACACGCCGAAAAATGACCTCTCCACTTAAGGCATTTTGAATCATTGCCCCATGGTAATTGATCACGGGAATGTCTAGTGCCAATTGTTGAGCATAAGGACGAGCTGAAATAGGCATGCGACCAGTTGCTAAGGTTATTTTAACACCTAGCCCTTGGACAGCCCTGATCGCAGCAACCGTACGCTCAGAAATAGTACAGTCATCATGCAGTAAAGTATCATCGAGATCCATAGCTACTAGCCGTATTGTCACACTTTTTCACTCCTATTTCCACATTATTCGATATTAAAGACCTTAATCCTTTGATTTTTTGATAATAATTTATTAAGCGTTTTACTACTCTCTTCACAACAAATAACTCAACCTTTAGTTAGTTGATCTTATCCATCTGAAGTATTGTTAATCTTATTCAAGAGCTCGGGGCCACATACTTTTCAACTAAAACTACCAATTACAGTGACTCGATGCTTAATATCAAACGTCAAGCCCCAATCTGACCTCTGACATCTGTCCTCTGGCATCTGACTTCTGACCTCCGATTAAGTATCTCTGTAAAAACTGCCCAGTATAGGACTTCGAACAAGCGGCTACCTCTTCAGGAGTTCCAATTACAATAACTTCGCCACCACGATTTCCGCCCTCTGGTCCAAGATCAATCAGGTAATCTGCAGTTTTAATAACATCTAGATTATGCTCGATGACCAGAACCGTGTTTCCGGCATCAACCAGCCGGTGGAGAACCTGTAATAATCGCTCGACATCAGCCATATGCAAACCCGTTGTGGGTTCATCGAGAATATAGATTGTGGTGCCGGTACTGCGACGACTCAATTCTGTTGCCAGTTTTATACGCTGGGCCTCGCCTCCGGAAAGGGTCGTTGCCGGTTGTCCTAAATGGATATAACCTAGGCCAACATCTTGTAAGGTTAGCATTTTACGAGCTATTTTTGGTACTGCTTTAAAAAAATCAGTGGCTTCATCAACTGTCATATCTAGAACTTGAGCAATATGTTTGCTCTTATAATGAACTTCCAAGGTTTCACGATTATAGCGTTGCCCCCGGCAGACCTCGCAGGGTACATAGACATCTGGCAAAAAATGCATCTCTATTTTAATAATGCCATCGCCATGACACGCCTCACACCGCCCACCCTTGACATTAAAACTAAAACGACCTGTCTTATAGCCCCGCATCTTCGCCTCTGTCGTTTGTGAAAAAAGTTCCCTGATAAAATCAAAGACTCCGGTATACGTAGCTGGGTTCGAGCGCGGGGTTCTCCCGATCGGTGATTGATCAATATCAATCACCTTTTCCAAGTGTTCTAAGCCAAGTATTTCCTGATGGACTCCCGAGCGATGTCTACCTCCATTAAGGCGAGATGCTAAACCTTTATAGATTATATCATTAACTAAAGTACTTTTACCGGAACCAGACACTCCCGTTACACACGTGAATAACCCTAACGGAATCTGGACATTGATATTCTTCAGGTTGTTTTCCTCTGCTCCCAAGACCTGTAACCATTTTTCCTTAGCCGGGCGCCTTACCGTTGGCACAGATATTTGCTTTTTGCCGCTTAAATATTGACCTGTCACAGATGCGGGATTAGCTTCAATTTCTAACAAAGTACCCTGAGCTACAACTTCGCCACCGTGTATACCTGCCCCGGGACCCATATCAATAATTTGATCGGCAGCCAGCATTGTCCCCTCGTCATGCTCAACAACTAGCAACGTATTACCTAAATCTCGCAAACGTTGCAAGGTGGCAAGAAGTCTGGCATTATCTCTTTGATGTAGTCCAATGCTAGGTTCGTCAAGGACATAAAGGACTCCCATCAGACTAGATCCGATTTGAGTTGCTAAACGAATACGTTGAGCCTCGCCACCTGAGAGTGTCCCTGCCGCTCGACCTAAGGTGAGATAATCCAAACCAACATTGACTAAAAATCCTAAGCGCTCGCGAATTTCCTTTAAAACCTGATGAGCAATGATTTGCTCTTTCTCAGTGAGCTCAAGACCATTCAAGAAATCTAGTGCATCAGTGATCGGTAGGTTGGTTAGATGGTCAACCGCTAGATCTCCGACAGTTACTGCTAAAGCCTCCGGTTTTAAGCGTCTTCCCGCGCAAGCCGGACAAGCATGTTGGCTCATATATTGTTCGATTTCCGTTCGAACTGCATCAGATGAAGCCTCACGATGACGGCGTTCTAAATAGGGAATTAAACCCTCAAAGGGAGCAGAGTAGGTTTTGGGTTGATCGAAAATATTATTGTAGTGAAAGCGAATAGGTGTTTTAGTTCCATAGAGCAACCCTTCCCATTGTTCTTCGGAAAGCTCTTTTAAAGGAGTATTCATTTCAAATAGCAAGTTTTCTGCTACCGCTGTTAACATCTTCGGATAGTAGGTTGAAGCTGATTTGGCCCAAGGATAAACTGCTCCTTTTGCTAAGGATTTACTATTATCCGGTATCACAAGGTCTACGTCCACCTTTAGATCGGCTCCCAAACCAGTACAAGTTGAGCAGGCTCCAAAAGGACTGTTGAAGGAAAAAAGCCGAGGGGATATCTCATCCATCGCAATTCCGCAATCCGGACAGGCAAAGTTCTCACTGAAAAGAGTCTCACCAGCCTCGATTTGGTCAACAATGACATTCCCTTCGCCAAGCTTTAGGGCGGTTCCTAAAGAGTCGGCTAAACGCGCTGCACTGTCTGCTTTCAGGGATATCCGATCAACAACAACTTCGATGGAGTGTTTTTTAGTTTTTGCCAGGAGTATCTCCTCACTAAGATCAATCGTTTCACCATCGACCCTAGCCCGAACATACCCGCCTTTACGGATCTCTTCGAGCACCTTGGTGTGCTCGCCTTTTTTCCCTTTGACCAAAGGTGCTAGAATTTGCAGACGTGTTTTTTCAGGTAGAACCATAACTTGATCCACCATTTGCTGAATAGTCTGTTGACTAATCTTCCGTCCACACTTTGGACAATGTGGATGCCCAATGCGTGCATATAAAAGACGCAAATAGTCGTAGACTTCTGTCACAGTTCCCACCGTGGAGCGCGGATTACGACTTGTTGTCTTTTGATCAATCGAGATCGCCGGAGATAACCCCTCAATATAGTCCACATCCGGTTTATCCATTTGCCCCAAAAACTGACGGGCGTAGGCAGATAAGGACTCAACATAGCGTCGTTGCCCTTCCGCATAGATCGTATCAAAAGCTAACGATGATTTTCCCGAACCAGATAAACCAGTAATAACCACCAGCTTGTTCCGAGGAATATCAACGTCAATATTTTTGAGATTGTGGGCACGAGCTCCCCGTACCTTGATGTAATCCTGAGTCATACAAACCTCCAATTCGATGCTCGATGCTCGATGCTCGATGCTCGAAATGAAATACCGCTCAGCGGTATTTCATGCATCGCTCATAAACTTCCATACCGATCTCACACCATAAGCTATTTTCTTATTAATCAACGCTTTATTCGCGCCTCGCGCCTCGAACCTCGCGCTTCGATTTCGAACCTCGCGCCTCGCGACTCATGCCTCGAGTTTGTGGTATCCGCAACTTATTTTCTTCCCCTTTAAGTTCTATTATTGCGTCCCGAATTTCCGCAGCTCGTTCAAAATCTAAATCCTTAGCCGCAAGGCGCATTTCTTGTTCTAAATTCTTTAGAAGTTGGGCTAACTCTTCCGGGGATAGTGTCTTCCTATAAGCTACCTGAGTTTCAGCAACCCTAGTAGCTTCGGGAACTTCGTAAATCTTTTTAATAATAGTTCGAGGGGTAATACCCATTTTTTCATTAAAATCCCTCTGCAACGTCCGACGTCGGTTCGTTTCACTAAGTGCAATCCTCATAGATTCAGTGATCTTGTCGGCGTACATTATAACCTGGCCGTGGGCATTTCGTGCTGCTCGTCCGATGGTTTGAATTAGAGAACGTTCCCCCCGCAAAAACCCTTCTTTATCTGCATCTAAGATCGCTACGAGAGAAACTTCCGGTAAGTCGAGTCCCTCCCGCAAAAGATTTATCCCAACTACAACATCTATCTCACCTAGACGAAGTTCTCTCAGAATCACTGAACGCTCCAGAGTCTTGATATCAGAATGTAGATATTTTACTTTAATATTAAGGTTCTTTAAATAATCCGTTAAGTCTTCAGACATTTTTTTAGTTAAGGTTGTAATTAAAACCCTCTCCCGAGACTTTAAACGTTGATTGATTTCCCCTATTAGATCGTCAATCTGCCCTTTGCTCGGTCTAACAAAAACTTCTGGATCTAGAAGACCCGTTGGACGGATGATCTGCTCAACAAACGATGGACAATGGGCAATCTCGTAGGGACCTGGGGTAGCACTAACATATACCCTTTGCGGTGCCCATCGTTCAAATTCATCAAAACGCAAAGGTCGGTTATCCAAGGCCGAGGGCAACCGAAACCCATAATCAATCAGCGTCGACTTACGGGATCTATCTCCCTCATACATACCCCGCACTTGGGGAAGGCTCACATGTGATTCATCCACAAACAGCAGAAAATCCTGCGGAAAATAATGCAAAAGCGTAAATGGGGTCTCCCCAGGTGCTCGAAACGTTAAATGACGCGAATAATTTTCTACCCCATTGCAGAAACCCATTTCCCTTAACATTTCTAAATCATAGTTTGTACGCTGCTCCAAACGTTGGGCTTCCAAAAGTTTATTTTGACTTTGCAAATAAGCCAATTGTTCCTTTAGTTCAGTCTCAATATTCTCTGCCGCTGATTTAACCCTTTCTTGAGCAATGACATAATGGGAATTAGGAAATATAGAGACGTGACGTCGTTCGGCTAAGATTTCCCCAGTTAACACATTTATTTCATAGATGTGCTCAATCTCATCGCCAAACATCTCAATCCGTATAGCCCGTTCACTTGAAGAAGCGGGATAGATCTCCACTACCTCGCCACGCACACGGAAAGTACCACGAACAAAAGCTATATCATTGCGGTCGTATTGAATAGAAACGAGTTTGCGTAAGATCTGATCACGGTCAATTTCCTGACCCTGACGTAAAGATAAAATCAAATTGTAATATTCATCTGGTGAACCTAGACCGTAAATACAGGAAACACTAGCAACCACAATCACATCGCGTCGTTCAAAAAGTGAGGCTGTTGCTGAGTGTCTTAATTTTTCAATTTCATCATTGATCGAGGCATCCTTTTCAATATAGGTATCACTGGAAGGGACATAAGCCTCGGGCTGATAATAATCATAATAACTTACGAAATATTCCACAGCATTTTCCGGAAAAAACTCTTTAAACTCACTGTAGAGTTGAGCTGCCAGGGTCTTATTATGCGCAAGAATCAGAGTTGGTTTACTAACTCGAGCAATAACACTTGCCATAGTATAGGTCTTCCCCGAACCTGTAACCCCAAGCAGGGTTTGATGTTGGAGGTCGTTCTGTATACCACTTACCAGGGCATCAATCGCTTGAGGTTGATCCCCTGCAGGCTGATACGGTGCTTCTAAGCGAAATTCCATACTCTTAATCTCCAATTTTCGCGCATTACTTTGTTATTATACCACTAACTTAAAAATAATAATAAACTACTTAGAAAATATCAGAACTGAAGCCTGATTATTTTCATCAACAAACAATTTTATTATCTTGAGAGTCAAAACATTGTAGAATATTTGGAGATGGCATAACGCTCGACAGATAAAATGATTGTAACTAACTGTGGCACATAAATAAGGGTTCCCTTTTGGGGAACCCTTGAATGTACTCTTGCTAAGTACCTCACTGGAATATAACCTATTTCTTATTTTCGGCCGCATTTATCCGCGCTAAAGCTTTACGCATCGCAAATTCGGCCCTTCTAAGGTCGATCTCATTATTACGTTGCGCAAGACGTCTCTCTGCGCGTTCTTTTGCTGCATTAGCCCGATCTAGATCAATTACTTCGCCCAGTTCAGCAGTGTCCGCCAAGACAGTTGCCAAATTATCGGCAACCTCAACGAAGCCACCGGATAAAGCAACTCGCTTATTAGCACCGTTCAAAGTATAACGTAAAATTCCAACCTGAAGTTCGGCAATCAAAGGAGCATGATAGGGTAAAATCCCTAGTTCTCCAGCCCCACCTGGTAAAAGCACGAATTCTACGTCTTCTTTAAGAACTTGTCCTTCAGGGGAAACTATCCGCAGTTCAAATGTTCCAGCCATAGCTTAAGCCCCCAATCTCTTACCTTTGTCCACAGCCTCTTCAATGGTTCCAACCATATAGAAGGCATCCTCCGGTAGATTATCGTGCTTACCTTCCACTATCTCTTTGAACCCTTTGATACTATCTTTTAAAGGAACATACTTACCAGGTGAACCGGTAAACGCTTCAGCTACCGAGAAAGGCTGTGACAAGAATTTCTGAATCTTACGAGCTCGAGAAACAATAAGTTTTTCATCTTCAGAAAGTTCATCCATACCCAAAATAGCGATAATATCTTGCAGTTCTTTATAACGCTGCAAGATCTGCTGAACGCTTCGGGCAACATTATAATGTTCTTCACCTAAAACATTCACAGAGAGAATTCGCGAAGTAGAATCCAAAGGATCCACAGCCGGATAAATCCCCATCTCAGAAATTGCCCTTGACAAAACAGTTGTCGCATCTAAGTGGGCAAAGGCCGTAGCTGGAGCAGGGTCCGTCAAGTCGTCGGCTGGCACATAAATTGCTTGAACAGAAGTAATTGAGCCATTCCGTGTCGAGGTGATTCGCTCTTGAAGCGCACCCATTTCAGTCGCTAGCGTCGGTTGATAACCAACTGCTGAAGGCATACGTCCAAGCAAAGCGGATACTTCTGAGCCAGCTTGAGTAAAGCGGAAAATATTATCAATGAAGAGCAAGACATCTTGTCCCTGTTCATCACGGAAATATTCCGCCATGGTCAGTCCTGTTAACCCTACTCTGAGACGGGCACCAGGTGGTTCATTCATTTGACCGAATACCATGGCAGTTTTCTCGATAACCCCAGATTCTTTCATCTCATTCCAAAGGTCATTTCCTTCACGAGTGCGTTCACCCACACCTGCAAAGACGGATAAACCACCGTGCTCTTTAGCAATATTATTAATTAGCTCCATAATCAAGACCGTTTTACCGACACCAGCACCGCCAAATAGTCCAATTTTACCTCCCTTTGAATAAGGTGCTAGCAAATCTACAACCTTAATTCCAGTCTCAAGGATTTCAGTGGAGGGTTGTTGATCGACAAAGGCTGGAGCAGGACGATGGATCGGATAATTCGTTTCCGAACTAACCGCAGCACCGCCATCAATCGGTTGTCCTAAAACATTAAACATTCTTCCTAGGGTAACGGTACCTACTGGAATCGTAATCGGAGCCCCAGTATTCATCACTTCCATACCCCGTTGCATACCGTCCGTAGAGGACATGGCTACACAACGAATTGTATCATTGCCTAAGTGTTGCATGGCTTCTAGGATCAAATTAATTTTATGTTCTGGTATATCAACCTTGATAGCACTATAAATCTCCGGCAGTTCATCAGGGGCAAACTTAACATCAACTACCGGACCCAGTACTTGGACTATCTTACCGATATTCACAGGCGCTAAACCTCCTTATTGGGTATTACCGGCAGCTATTCTAGGGCAGCCGCTCCTCCGACGATTTCCGATATTTCTTTAGTAATTGCTGCCTGACGGGCACGATTCATGATCAGCGTCAGACGCTCAATCATATCCTTAGCATTATCTGTTGCCGCGCCCATAGCTGTCATCCGAGCCCCTTGTTCACTCGCTTTACCTTCTAGTAGTGTACGATAAATTAGGGTCTCGACATACTTGGGCAAAAGCCGAGCAAGAATCTCATCGGGAGAAGGTTCGAAAATATATTGCCTTCCCAATTTGCCCGCCGGTTGCTTTATCGGCAATAGTTTTATGACAGAGGGTCTATTATTAATCGCACTAATAAATTCAGCAAACACTAAATATACTTCATCTACCGCACCCTCTTGGTAAAGACGCATCACTTCTTCAGCGATTTGTCTTGCTTGGGCGTAATTAGGATTATCACCCAGCCCAGTAAACTCCGCCATAATCTCCACTTTACCGCGCCGGAAAAAATCCCGACCTTTCCGTCCAACGGGCACAAGGCCTGTCTCGGACGTCTGTTCTGCGATAAGGCTGCTGGTCTTGCGGATCAAATTGGCATTATAACCCCCGCAAAGACCACGATCAGACGTAATTAAAATATACCCCGCTTTACGCACAGTTCGTTTCTCAAGTAAGGGATGTCTAGTATCCGTTTGAGCTTGCGCTACTCGAGACAGTACTTCTTGCAGTTGACGGGCATATGGGCGGGCAGCAACGACCTTTTCTTGGGCTTTGCGCAATTTTGCCGCGGATACCATTTTCATCGCCTTTGTAATCTGCTGCATATTTTTTACGCTGCGGATCCGACGACGAATATCGCGTACTCCTGCCACCTCGTTCACCTACTCCTTTTCAATTTAGACCAAGAATCCTTGCTTGAATTCTTTAATAGCCACCTGAAGTTGGTTCGTCAAATCATCGGAAAGTGCTTTTTCAGTCCGAATGGCAACCAACAAATCAGCTTTTACGGAGCGCATGAAACGCAGGTATTCTTGTTCAAACCTAGCTATATCCCTAACTTCAATATCATCAATCAATCCTTTAACTGCCGCAAAAATAACCACAACCTCTTCTTCAACAGGCATGGGGATATACTGCGCTTGTTTAAGGATTTCCAGCGTCCGCTGTCCACGAGCTAGACGTAATTGAGTTGCTTTATCAAGATCCGAGCCAAACTGAGCAAACGCTGCCAATTCACGATATTGGGCTAAATCTAACCGCAATTGTCCTGCGACCTGTTTCATAGCCTTGATTTGCGCTGAGCCACCAACCCGGGATACTGAAATCCCTACGTTGATTGCTGGGCGAAAACCAGAGTTAAAAAGATCAGCCTCCAAGAAAATCTGACCGTCTGTAATCGAAATAACATTCGTCGGGATATAGGCTGATACATCACCAGCTTGGGTTTCAATAATGGGTAACGCGGTCATTGACCCGCCACCAAGTTCCGGAGATAGTTTAGCTGAGCGCTCCAGAAGCCGGGAATGCAGATAGAAAACATCTCCCGGATAGGCTTCACGGCCTGGAGGGCGTTTTAATAAGAGCGAAAGCTCTCGATAGGCCACCGCTTGTTTGGAAAGATCATCATAGATAATGAGTACATGTTTACCATTGTACATGAACTCCTCACCCATCGCACACCCACAGTAAGGAGCAATATAGAGCATCGGGGCTGGTTCAGAAGCAGTCGAGGTGACAATTATACTATAAGCCATAGCACCCGCATCCTCTAGCATTTTATGAACACCAGCCACAGTCGAGGCCTTTTGTCCAACCGCAACATAGATGCAGATGACGTCTAAGCCTTTTTGATTAATAATAGTATCAATAGCTACCGCAGTTTTCCCAGTCTGTCTATCCCCAATGATGAGTTCCCGTTGACCACGACCAATAGGAACCATCGCATCAATCGATTTCAAACCGGTCTGTAGTGGTTCATGCACAGATTTACGGGCTACAACCCCTGGGGCTGGGGATTCAATCGGTCTGAATTTATCAGTTTTGATCTCCCCTTTACCGTCAATCGGCTGACCGAGGGCATTAACTACCCGTCCGATCAAAGCCTCCCCGACAGGAACCTCCACAATTCGCCCAGTTCTTTTAACCTGGTCGCCTTCTTTAATCCCAATATAAGGGCCTAGGATAACACAGCCAATATTGTCTTCTTCTAAGTTCATGGCCATCCCATAAATACCCCCTGGAAATTCCAGGAGTTCGCCGGACATTGCCTTTTCCAAACCATAAACACGGGCAATTCCGTCACCCACTTGAATAACTGTCCCTACATCAACAACCTCAATGGCACTTTGATAGCGCTCAATTTGCTGCTTGATAATCGAACTTATTTCTTCTGGACGTAAGTTCATCCTGCTATTTCACCCCTATTCCCTGAGGTTATTTCTCTATTGTTCAACCCAAATTCTCACGCATCCGATTTAATGAATGGGCAACACTACCATCGATCACACGATCTCCAACCTGTACCAGAGCGCCACCGATCAGTTCAGGACGCAATTCACTGACAAGACGAATATTTTTCCCTGTTAAACGGACTAGTTTCTCTTTGAGTCGCTCTACTTGACTATCACTTAATGGAGTAGCACTCACAACTTTTGCTTCAACAAGCTGCCGAGCCTCGTCAGACATCCGCGCAAATTCCTGTTGAATGGGCTTGAGAAAATTTTGACGCCGCCGATCAATCAACAAAAAAAGAAAGTTTTGCAACGTCTCGCTAATCTGACCTTCAAAGATTTTCTTAACGAAGGACTTCTTATCCACTAAAGGAATATGCGGATGATGGAGAACTTGAGTGATCTCCTCATGTTCCTCAATTATTTGAGTTAACTCCCGCAATTCGGTATCGAAACTATCCAGCGAGGTTTTACTGGCAATTTCAAATAAGGCCTGTGCATACCTCTGAGCTAAGGCTCCACTTAACATGGCAATTCCCCTACCTCTTGAATAAATTGCTCAATCAGTTTTGCTTGGTTAGGCAGGTCAAGCTTATGACGAATAATTTTCTCAGCAACGGCAATAGATAAATCAGCAACTTGAGCTTTAACCTCTAAGATGGCTCGATCACGTTCCCGCTCAATATCAACTAAGGCAGACTTCTTAACCTTTTCTGCTTCTTCACGCGCTAAGGCTAGGATTTCAACAGCCCGCTCTTCGCTAACTTTAGTAGCCCTGGCAATGACTTCCTGAGCTTCATGACGCGCTTGGCGCATTTCTTCCTGATATTCTTTTTTAATTTTCTCGGCTTGTTGACGCTCTTCAGCTGCTTGGGCTAGGCTGGATTCAATCGACATACGCCGTTGTTCCATCATATTCATCAAGGGCTTCCAAGCATATCTGCTAAGCAGCCAGACCAGCAACAAGAAAGCTAAGACCTGCGCCACAACTGTATAATCTATGGCTATGGGATTCACCGTTTACCCCCCTCTCAAGTCTGATTCGTCATGGAAAGATTTTTTCAAGGGGGAACTTCCGTCCCCCCTTGTTCCTAACGGGTAGGCTAATGACTCACCCGCTTTACAGACTTACTTCAAGTAGAGAAGAAGGCCGACGACCCACGCAAGTAACGGCAAAGCCTCGATTAAACCAACGCCGATAAACATGGTTCCTTGGAGAGCTCCTTTGGCCTCAGGTTGACGGGAAATTCCTTCGACCGTCTTAGAGATTACATTACCATTACCGATTGAAGCTCCTAGAGCGGCTAAACCAACAGCAATACCTGCACCTAATGCAGCTGCAGCAGAAACGTCCACAGAGTTTCCTCCTTTCTTTATACCCCTAAAATATTATTAATTATTCCCTCAGCGCGCATAAGGCTCGCTGAAAACAGTCAACAGGTATTCGAGGCTCGAGCCTCGAAATTCGAAATTGGATGTGAAAAGATTCTAAAATTAGTGCGATTCAGAAACTGCCTGTGCTACATAGGCAGTCGTAAGTACTGTGAAGACGAAGGCTTGAATTGCACCGACGAAAACACTAAACCCGAGCCAAATGGTATCTGGTAAAACACCTGGTAGTACCCATATACCTGGAAGCATTAAGATTACTTTAATAAGAACTTCTCCGGCAAAAATATTGCCAAAAAGACGAAAAGCTAAGGTCATCGGCTTAGAAAGCACATCAATTAAATGAATAGGTAAAAATACCGCGTATGGTTCGATAAAGTGATGAAAATAACCTAATCCCTTATGCTTGATTCCAAAAGCAAAAACGATGATAATTGTCATTAAAGCTAAGGCCAGAGTTGTATTAATATCTGCAGTTGGTGATGCCAAGGTCGCCCCTTCAAAGATCTTGTTTAATCCTGCAAATTCCACCCCAAAATGTTCAAATAAATTAAATGTTAAATTGGGTACTAAACCGATCATGTTGGCAAAAAATACAAAGACGATTAAAGTTAGAAGGTAACTAAGCAAGGGACGTCCTTTTTCATAATCCATATTATCCGTAACTAACCCACGAACAAAATCCACGATCCACTCTAAAATATTCTGCATTTTTCCCGGTTTACCGCTTGTTAAACGACGCACGCCCATAAGACAAAAAATCAAGACCAGTACCATAACCAGCCAAGTCATTACAAGTGTTTTGGCATGAAAACTCATGTTTCCTAGATGCCAGAGGACGAGTTCTTCGTTCATTCTGTTATCACCCCTTTCCGCTCATAATCTGCCGCCGCACCATAAATATCAGGGAAAGTGGAATCCCGACAGCGATTCCAATCGCCAAGCTAGGAAGCCAAGCCCTTTGTAA
Organism: Desulfitobacteriaceae bacterium; assembly: GCA_049302575.1. GTDB lineage: Bacteria > Bacillota > Desulfitobacteriia > Desulfitobacteriales > Desulfitobacteriaceae > JBAQMG01. The sequence goes on from JBAQMG010000046.1 coordinate 16,217, forward strand.
ACGGGCAACCCCGACGACAACAAAAGTAATTATCCCCAAACGGACAAAAAAACTACGGCGCAAACGCCTGATAGCTGAGTAAACATCCATTTCTGTTGAAATCAAAACGTCACGATAGAGCCACTCCGAATTATAATAACCCAGCCAGTAGCCCAATAAGACACCGAACCAAGTCCTGTTACCCGTCATCGTAATCCCTAAAAGCACCAACGACGTGATTACCAAAAATACGACTTTTTCACTTTTCATAATCATCTGCACTGAGCTTAATAAGGGTCATTGCCAAATATGCTCCACCAAGGACTAATCCTACTAACATCAACACAAATGTCCACCATGGGCGAGTCCCCCAAAGGGCATCTATATATTTACCCAAAAAAAAACCGCATAATACTAGCCCTGCCAAAGTTGAAGCAATGCTTGTTCCTAACGAAGCAGCTTTTAGCCAAGACTTGCGGTTATCCTTCATACATTTTCATCCTCTACCTTGTTTATCAGTATTTCTATTTCGCCGTTCAAATCTATATTCCTGCTATTAACCCCGATGAATCGACTATTATTTTATTAATTTATTAATTTATTAATTTATTTTCTATTTTTGACAAACCTATGTAATATTATTCATTTTTGCAAAAGGAGTTTGTTCAATGATTTCCACAATTCGCTCTGCTGCTAATCCATCACCGTAAGGATTTATACTTGTTGCCATAGCCCTATACGCCTGATTATTCGTTAATAAAGTATACAACTCTTCGTATACTTTGTCATAGGACGTTCCGACTAACGAAACCGTACCTGCACTAACCGCTTCCGGTCGTTCAGTTGTATCCCTGACGACTAATACCGGTTTCCCCAAAGAAGGCGCTTCTTCTTGAATCCCGCCTGAATCCGTTAAAATCAAGTAGGATCGGTTCATTAAATTGACGAAAGGCTCATAATCTAAGGGTTCAATCAAATGTACTCTTGAATTCGACCCTAGAACTTCCTCCACAACCTCACGCACCCTAGGATTCTTATGAACGGGAAAAAGAATATAAGTATTCGGAAATTCTCTTAGCATCTCCGCTAAAGCCCGATAAATTTGACGCATTGGTTCCCCAAGGTTCTCCCGACGATGTGTAGTAACCATAATCATCCGTCGCCCGTTTTCCTGTTCCAAAATATTCCTAATTTCTTCATTTTTAAAGTCATAACTCGGCTTTACCGTTGCTAATAAAGCATCTATCACCGTATTACCAGTAACGAATATCTGTCCAGCTGGTACCCCTTCACGCAAGAGGTTCTCCCTAGCAGTAGGTGTTGGAGCAAAGTGGAAATCAGCTAACGACCCAGTAAGCTTGCGATTTATTTCTTCTGGAAAGGGAGAAGACTTATTTCCCGTACGGAGACCGGCTTCTACGTGAGCTACTGGTATTTTGGCATAAAAAGCTGCCAGTGCCGCAGCAAAAGTAGTCGTAGTATCCCCATGAACTAGAACTAACTCCGGACGTTCCTGCTGAAACACTTCAGTAAGGCCAATTAGAGCTCTGGTCGTAACCTCGGTCAAGGTTTGTCCTGGTTTCATTAAATTTAGGTCAAAATCTGGTTTGATCTGAAACAACTGTAAAACCTGATCTAACATCTCCCGGTGTTGGGCTGTTACGGTTACTTGACAGCGTATCAGCTCTCTACGGCTGAGGGCCTGTACGACCGGAGCCATTTTGATTGCCTCCGGTCGGGTACCAAACACAACCATAATTTTCCTCTGATTTGTCACCTTTCAACTTCCTTCCAAAGCCAAGTTTGGTAAATCACTATGGCGCCTTCGGCCGTTAGTGTCCACCGAACACTAACGTGTTCGCATGCCCTGCATTTGCTACTCGTTTGACTATTAGGCTAAACGCCTAATAGTCTGCACTCGCTTACGCAAATTCCGCTAAATGACTCACTAAGCAATAGTGATTTACGGGTCAGGAACGGGGAAGCAAACTCAGATTGCGATTATCATGAAGTAACTATCGCAGTAGAATCTTATGCTAAGAAGAAAAAGTCTAAGCCGGATTCTTTAGCCATATCCATCGCCATCAAATCAGGATATGGTATTGCGTAAATTACTCTTCTTATTCCGGCGTTAATGATCATCTTCGTACAAAGGACACACGGTTGAACAGTCGTATACATATCCGCCCCTTGAAGAGCTACTCCATGCTTCGCTGCTTGTAGCATCGCATTTTGTTCGGCATGCACTGCGCGACAAATCTCTGTACGTTCACCAGCTGGAATTTCTAAACTTTGCCGCAAACATCCTACCTCGCCACAATGTCTAAGACCGGAAGGACTTCCATTATAGCCAGTACTCAAAATCTGTTTATCCTTGACAATGACTGCTCCCACCTGACGACGCAAACAGGTAGACCGACTGGCTGCTACCTGGGCGATTTGCATAAAATAACTATCCCAGTTCGGACGCGTAGCACTCAACTCCTAACCCAAATTTTTATAGAGCGGGAACTCTTTGCATAAGGACTCCACAACCCCTTTAACCTCTACCAGCTTAATAGCCTCTTGGTTTGAGGTTAAGGCAAGATCGATAGCCCCGGCAATACGGTCCATCGCCTCCGGCGTCATTCCCCGAGTGGTTACCGCAGGAGTACCAATTCGTATTCCGCTGGTTACAAACGGACTGGCCTTATCAAATGGAATTGTATTTTTATTAACTGTAATTCCAACTTCGTCCAAAATATGTTCGGCATCCTTACCCGTTAAACCCTTAGTCTGGACGTCTACGAGCATAAGATGATTATCTGTCCCTCCTGAAACTAACCGGAACCCTCGAGCACTTAGACCCTTAGCTAAAGCCTTTGCATTATTAACTATATCTTGTTGATAAGTCGCAAACTCCGGTTGGAGAGCCTCCCTGAAAGCCACCGCTTTGGCGGCGATAACATGCATAAGGGGGCCACCTTGAATACCAGGAAAAATTGCTTTGTCGATTTTCTGAGCATATTCAGACTGACAAAGTATCAGCCCACCTCTTGGACCACGTAGAGTTTTGTGCGTTGTTGAGGTCACAAAATGTGCATAGGGAACTGGGCTTGGATGAATTCCTGCCGCAATTAATCCAGCAATGTGGGCCATATCTACCATCAAAAGTGCCCCGACTTCATCCGCGATCTCCCTAAACTTAGCAAAGTCAAAAACTCGGGGATAAGCACTGGCCCCTGCCACAATTAATTTCGGATGGTTCTCATGCGCTAAAATCCTTATTTGCTCGTAGTCCAAACGCTCGGTCTCGGAATCTACTCCATAAGGGACAAAATTGAAATATACCCCTGAGATATTGACTGGACTACCGTGTGTCAAATGCCCCCCATGTGACAAATTCATTCCGAGAACTGTATCACCCGGTTTCAACACTGCAAAATAAACAGCTGTATTGGCCTGTGCTCCAGAATGAGGCTGAACATTGGCATGCTCTGCTCCAAAAAGTTTCTTTACTCTCTCACGAGCTAAGTCTTCAACAATATCTACATATTCACACCCACCATAATAACGTTTAGCTGGATATCCTTCGGCATATTTATTGGTTAGTATTGACCCCTGAGCAGCCATAACCGCCCGACTGACAAAATTCTCCGAGGCAATCAACTCGATCTTATTCTGTTGACGTTTTTCCTCTTGTTCAATCGCTTCAGCTACTTCTGGATCCTGTTCTAGAATCCATTGTTTGACGTAATCCATCTTGTCTTCTCCCTTTTTCGATATTCGATGTTCGTAGTTCGATCGTCAAATTGTATCTTACTAAATTCCTCTAAGTCCGAACATTTGGACTTAGACCTTCGTACTTCTCTACCATACCCAGATTAAGAATTTATAAATTTCAAATTCGAACCTCGTGCCTCGAACTACGCATAAACCGCCCTACCTCCACCTATTAAACGTGGTCTCGTATAGGCTGCAGTAAGATGAGCTTCACCTAAAATCCTAACCTTTAAACGAATCGGCACTACAACAGGGCGCAGATTCATCCCAATGAACGTATCTCCAATATCGATCCCAGCGTGTCCCCGAACCATTTCGACCATTTGAGGCGCAACAAAGCTTTGCCAAGCTTCCACTGTCATGGCGCCCCCTGCATGTAAGGTCGGCAAAACAGTAACTTGCTCAAGATTATAATGCTCCACGCAAACCGCTTCGACGACTAAGGCCCTATTGATATGTTCGCATCCCTGAATTGCCAAAAAAATATTAGATTGGTGAGCCCACTCTAGTAAAGGAGGCAGCAAAACCTCAGCAACCTCAGGACTGCTTCTTCGACCGATATGTTGGCCTAGGACTTCACTGGTACTACAACCTAATACCAGTATTTGTTTCGGTCGCATTTTTACTTCGTTAAAAAACTCCTCTAGGATATTTCTCCAATTATCAGCTAACTTTTGAATCCGTTGATCTGGTTTTTCTCCCACAGTCCTCTTTCTCCCACCTTTCTAAATTTCCTCACCGCGCTCCAACGCTGCAATTAGATCTAGTCTTTTGCTGTGTCTCCCTCCAGCAAATTCGGTATTCAGAAAGACATCCACGATATCCAAAGCCAATCCGACTCCTGTAATACGCCCACCTAAAGCCAGTACATTAGCGTTATTGTGTTCTCTTGTCATACGGGCAGAATACGTTTCGGTGCATACCGCCGCTCTAATTCCAGGCAATTTATTAGCTGTCATAGCAATTCCTTGGCCTGTACCACAAATAATAATGCCTAAATCTACCTGACCCTTAAGAAGGGCCTGTCCAACTGCCAGCCCATAACGCGGATAGTCTACTGAAGCCGTTGAGTTAGTTCCACAATCCAGCACTTCAATCCCTTGACCCTGTAGATGTTGCCTGATCTCTTCCTTTAGCAAAAAACCTCCATGATCTGATCCCAAGGCTATTCTCATCAAGAAACACCGCCCTTTTACTAATGCATACTGCATAATTAAAAATTCATATTAAAAACCAAGATTACACAATGCATTGTGCACAAACACGTAATTCTAATTTATTATTATACTTTAAAATTAAGCAATGTGCGCTTAGACTAATTCATAATTCATATTTAGAACCGAAATTACACAATTCATTTCGCATTGTGCCTCGTATTCCGCTTCTTTATTGTAAACTCATTCGTAAATTATATGCAAATAATTAATGTATCGTAAAATTCACAATGCATAATTATACATTGATATTATAATTATGTATTGTGAATTATGCATTGATATAGTTCCCCCAGCAACTTAGAAATCGTTTGGGCAGTTTTCCGATAAGCCTCCAAGGATCCACCCCAAGGATCAGAAACATCACCTCCGTGTAGTCCCCATGAACCTAAATACCGAAACTTAGAACTGTATTGAGGAAAAAGCAGATATAACCTTTGTTCGTGAGCTAAAGTCATCGGTATCACCCAGTCTGCCCAATCCACTAGTTCCTTTGTGATCCTCCGCGACCGATGCCCCTTAAGGTCGATCCCCATTTCCTTCATGACCGTTATAGCTTGAACGCTGGCTTCCGTATCTTTCCAAGCCTCTAAACCAGCTGAACTGATCTCATTTTCCAAGCCGAAGCTTGCCTTAGCTAACCCCTCTGCCATTGGACTTCGGCAAGTATTTCCAGTACAAACAAAGAGTAATTTAGTGCTCATCAGAACCATCTCCTAAAATAGTAAGCGCACACCAATTAAAACAAGGACAAGACCGCCTAACACTTCGGCCTTATCGCCTAACCAAGTCCCCACAATTCGCCCTAATATTAAACCACTTGCAGTCATAACACCAGCAATAATCCCTATAATCAAAACTATCAGACCAATCCGACTTTCTACTGTTCCTAGTGAAAAACCCACACTCAAGGCATCCAAACTCACACTAGCAACTAAAGCATAGATTCCAAAGCCCTGTAAAGAAATCCCAGACGGCAGTTTTAGGGAATGAAAGATTTCTGTGCGTGCTTGGGAAAACGCAAAATGTTTTATTACAGGTTTTTGAATATTTAGTAACATTTTTCCACCAAGCCAGATTAACACCATCGCGCCTATCCCTTTAGCTAATCTCCCTAATAATATCCCCAAGGTTTGCCCCGCCACTAACCCTACAAGAGGCATTACAATATGAAAAATCGCTACTAAAAAAGATAAACGAAAAATCATCCGTTTATTAACACCCGCTAAACCAATGCTTAAGGCTAAGGAAAAGGCATCAGCCCCCAAGGCAATAGAGATCATTATAATCCAAAGCAGATTCAAGCGTCTACACCCCCACCGAGGTTTAAATACTAAGTCCTTTCCTAGAACTTTTGTATTTATATTCGTTTAAAGGCTCCTCCATGCTTGATGCCCCAAAGTAGTTATAGCTAAAGCCTGATAATCTTCTGTCCAGCGGCTTTTTCCAGGCGATTCATGATTGCCGAACCAAGACCATTTTCCTCAATTCCCTCTGCTAAAATTACCTCTATTCCCTGCTCATCACATAATCTTAGTCCACTAAACAAGTGGGTAGCAACTTCTTCTGGTCGACTTTGAGAACCCATAACAAAGAGCAAATCTGGCTGCTGACTATGTAACTGAGGTGCACTCTCTAAAGTACAAAGAATTCCCACTTTTTTAAAATTACGATGGGCCTTCTGAGTTTCTAACGACATTCGAGGGATTACCTTCCCCCGCGGCCCAAGAATAAGCAGCATTTCACCCTGGGGGGCATAATGCCTGTATTTCATCCCTGGAGCCTTGGGTACTTTGTTTTCAGACGGTTGATCAAGCTCAACCTGCCCAAGAACTTTTTCTAAATCTTCTTTGGAAATTCCCCCTGGTCGAAGAATCGTTGGTATGTTACCACTAAGATCGATTACAGTAGATTCTAAACCAACATCACAATTGCCAGCATCTAAAATTAATTTAATCCGACCTTTCAAATCCTGCCAAACATGAGTCCCACAAGTTGGACTCGGTTTTCCTGAAAGGTTAGCGCTGGGAGCTGCTAAGGGGAGTCCGGTTCGTTCTATTAAGGCCAAAGCGACACGATGATTTGGCATGCGAATAGCCACAGTCTCTAAGCCACCAGTGACTACATCGGGAATCAAGGCCTTTTTAGGCAGAACCAGCGTCAGCGGTCCGGGCCAAAAGGTTTGCATGCAAATCTCCGCAGCCTCATTCCAAGCTTCAACAATAGTATCAGCCATAGCACGATTGGAGATGTGGACAATTAACGGGTTATCCTGAGGTCTTCCTTTGACGCGAAAAATCTCTGAACAGGCCTCTGCATCCAGAGCATTGGCACCTAGACCATAAACCGTTTCCGTCGGAAAAGCAACAACTTCCCCAGACCGTAATAATTCAGCGGCCTCATTAATAATTAATGACTCAGGCTTAGTTTGATCAATATAGACTCGCTTAGTTTCCATTTGCCTCACCCCACTAAAACCACCCGATCTCGACCTGCTAAATCGGGAAAAACAGTTGTTTTTAATCCCTGATTTTCAAAGATCTCCCCAACCTGTACCGCTTGGTCCCAGCCAATCTCCATTAATAACTTGCCCTGTGGCTTCAATATATGTGTTACCTCTAAGGCTAATCGTCGATAGAAGTCGAGTCCATCAGCACCACCCAAAAAGGCCATGCTAGGTTCAAAAAAAATCTCTGGCTGACATTCCCTGTAAGCCTTGGAGGATACATAAGGAGGGTTAGTAATAATCCAGTCCCATTGTTCTTGAGCAGCTGGAATAAGAAAATCCCCCTTACGCCACTCCACTTGAACTCCTATGCGTAACGCATTGAGCGCAGCAACCTCTAAAGCCGCTGCTGATAAGTCTATTCCAACCACCTGAGCCTGAGGTCGATAATAGGCAACTGAAACGGCTAAGGCGCCACTTCCTGTGCATAAATCTAGCACCTTAGGGCAAAGATTCCCCTCACTAACCTCAAGCAACTCCAGTAATTTTTCAACCAAGATCTCACTATCAGAGCGCGGAATTAAAACCCGCCGATCAACATAAAATTCCAACCCCATGAATTCCTGGTGTTGCAAAATATACTGCAAGGGCTCTCTACTCTGTCGTCGTTCAAGCTTCTCTTGATAGCTCTTGATCTCAGCTTCTGTTAAAATTCGTTCAAATTCTAAATAGAGTTCAGCCCGAGTTAGACTTAGTACTGCAGCCAAAAGCAAATCCGCCTCAAAGCGCGGATTTACAACTCCAGCCTCAGCTAATAATGCTGACCCCCAACGAATTAATTCAAGTACACTCATTCGACCTCAGCCTTTAGACGTTCAGCTTGATCAGACGTAATCAGAGACTCAATAATTTCTTCCAAATCGCCCATAAGAATGGTTTCCAAGCGATGTAGAGTTAACCCTATGCGGTGATCCGTAACACGTCCCTGAGGATAATTATAGGTGCGGATCCTTTCGCTTCGATCCCCCGTACCGACTTGACTTTTACGTTCAGAGGCTTGCTCGCCAGCCTTTTCTCCTTGCAATTTCTCTAATAACCTTGCTCGCAAAACACGCAATCCCTTATCCTTATTTTTAAGCTGAGACTTCTCATCCTGACAAGAAACTACTAGACCTGTCGGTATATGAGTAATGCGTACTGCAGATTGCGTTGTATTAACAGACTGCCCTCCAGGACCGCTTGAGCAAAAGATATCTATACGCAAATCATTGGGATGAATATCCACTTCCACTTCTTCTGCTTCCGGCAATACCGCTACCGTCGCTGTCGAGGTATGAATTCTTCCGCCAGACTCAGTGGTCGGAATTCTCTGAACTCGATGCACCCCGCTTTCAAATTTAAGCTTGCTAAAAGATCCATAACCATCAATTAGAAATATAATTTCTTTAAACCCACCAATATCTGTATAGCTAGCGCTAAGAAGTTCGGTTTTCCAGCCCTGCTGTTCAGCATAACGACTGTACATTTTATATAAGACGCTGGCAAAAAGCGCCGCCTCTTCACCACCTGCCCCTGCGCGAATCTCCATAATAACATTTTTATCGTCATTAGGATCTTTGGGTAATAGAAGAACCTTGATCCGCTTATCAAATTCAGTGCAACGTTTAATTAAATCTTCCCGCTCTAACTCCGCCATTTCCCGAAATTCGGGATCTTGCTGTTCTTTTAGTAGGCCTTCGGTTTCTTCAAGTCCTCGGAGAACCCCCTGATACTCCCTAAAATTCTCAACAATCTCCGTCAAGGCAGCTTGCGCTTTTGCATATTTTTGCCATTCACTTTGATTTCCGATAACTTCTGGGTCACTTAGAAGTTCACTAAGTTCGTCGTACCTTCCTTCGATCTCCCTCAATTTATCTAACATTTCAACACCTCGGCTATTTTACGTCAATTCTTGTCCCGACTCTATAACTCCACTCAAAGCGGCTAGAGCTACTTCAATTTGGGCATCATCTGGTTCCCTCGTAGTTAGTCTCTGTAAAGTCAAACCAGGTACAATAAGCCAATGCATCCACGGAGACTCCAAATGACGGGCGCTAAACTTGAGTATTTCATAAGCTACACCTGCTACTATCGGCATTAATAGCATTCTGGATAGTATTCTCCACCATAAAGGATTCAGCCCCATAAAAGCAAACACAAAAATACTTACTACAACGACGATCAACAGAAAACTTGTTCCACAGCGAGGATGCAGCGTAGAAAATTTACGAGCATTTTCCACCGTTAGAGCTTGCCCAGATTCATAGTTATAAATAGCTTTGTGTTCGGCTCCATGATATTGAAAAACCCTCTGAATATCCTTAAGACGCGAAATTAACAAAATATAAAGCAAGAAAACAACTAAGCGGATTCCACCCTCTAGAAGGTTTTGCCAAACTACACCCTGAATCTTCCCTTGTAACAAATGAGCCGCACCAGTAGGTAAGGCCACAAATAATAGAATTCCAAGACCTAGCGCTACTAGAATGGTTAGAAGCATTTCACCAAATCCCAGCTCTTCTTCCTCTTCGCCAACAGCCTTGTTAGCCGAAAAAGTCAAAGCTTTGATACCTAAAATCAAGGAATCGATCAAGGCCACAAACCCACGCAAGATAGGCAATTTCAAAAATGGACGAGATGTCCAAGCGGAAATTGGCTGACGTGTGACTTCGATTTTTCCGTTCGGCATACGTACTGCAATTGCATACTCCCGAGAACCCCTCATCATGACTCCCTCAATGACCGCTTGCCCTCCATATTGTACCGGTTTACTCATTCTGAACCACCTTTCGTCGAGGCTCGATGTTCGATGCTCGAGGCTCGAAATTCTATTTTACATGCATCGATAAAAACCTCCATAGATTATTAATCTATGATCGTACATCACGCTTCGCGCATCACGCATCGTGCCTCGCCGCTGCATTACGTAAAAAGCAGAGCGAACGCTCTGCTTTTTACGTAATACAGCGGCATTTTGTCGTTGTTATTACATCCCGTATTTCTTCTTAAAGCGATCAACTCGTCCACCAGTATCAACAAAACGTTGAATACCAGTATAAAAGGGATGGCATTTTGAACAAATTTCCACTTTTATATCCTTCTTAGTACTTGCAGTTGGAATTACCTCTCCACAAGAACAAGTAATGGTAGTTTGCTCGTATTTAGGATGAATTTTTTCTTTCATGTCGTCACCTTCTTTCCCACGGGGGCGATCATCGGCTAGTCTAGACCAACTAACCTTCCATTAACGTCAGCTCAGTCAACTCTAAATATTCTAGCATAGAAAATAGTTAAAGGTCAAGAGCATGCTCCTTTAATCATATGTTTCGGTTTCTTGGCAAAACAATGTCTTCCTTCAATAAAACGCACGGTACCAGTTTTCCCCCGCATTACTATCGTATGCGTCTCTGCTCCATGAGCCGTAAACGTAACACCCTTCAAGAGATGTCCTTCTGTAATTCCTGTTGCGGCAAAGAAAACATCATCACTTCTTACTAAATCGTCTAAAGTTAGCAACTTATTCACATCATCAATACCCATAGCTTTAGCTCGCGCGATTTCTGCGTCATTTTCCGGCCAAAGACGCCCCTGCATTTCTCCACCCATACAGCGTAATGCGGCTGCCGCAAGTACTCCTTCTGGAGCACCGCCAACACCTATCATTATATCTATACCTGTACCTTCAAAGGCACAGGCTACTGCAGGTGAAACATCACCATCAGAAATCAAATTGATTCGGGCACCACAATCCCGCACATCTTGAATAAGTTTTTGGTGACGTGGCCGATCTAAAATCACTACCGTTAGATCGCTCATCTCTTTATTTAAGGCATCGGCTACATTCGTTAAATTTTCTCGCACAGTCGCATCTAAATTGATACGCCCCACAGCCGCAGGCCCTACGCATATTTTATCCATATACATATCAGGCGCATGCAATAGTATGCCCTTTTTGGCGATAGCTACAACAGCAATAGCCCCGTTCAGGCCTTTAGCAACAATATTAGTCCCTTCCAAAGGATCCACCGCCACATCTAACTCGGGCAGTTCACCAGTACCTAGACGCTCGCCGATATAGAGCATAGGGGCTTCATCCATTTCCCCTTCCCCTATAACCACTGTGCCACTCATATGTAAAGTGTCAAAAACCGCTCGCATGGCTTCAACTGCTGCATCATCAGCAGCCACTTTATCTCCTCGACCTACCCAACGCGCTGATGCCAAAGCAGCCGCCTCAGTCACTCTGGCGAATTCCATAGTTAATTCTCTTTCCAAAGTTATACCCCCCCTTATTCGATGTTCGATGTTCGATGTTTAAGTTTAACTTCTTTTTATTTGTGCATCAAAACATCTATACAAGCTTCATTCTAATTGTAAGTCATATTTCAAGAACATAAGACTATTGTGACATACTTTGGGGGGGCTTTCAAGATGTAATGCATAATTCATAATTAAGCATTACAAGAGGCATTTGCTTACCCTACAAAATGGCAAGCAAATGCCGAAAATCAGAAGTTGGAGGTCAGAACACAGAGGTCAGTTGTCAGAGGTCTGAGACCTCTGACCTAATGTTCTAGTCGTACATAGTACATCGTGTCTCTTACTTCGAACCTCGAACATCATTTACAGCTTCTTCCAATCAGCTAAGAACTTCTCAATCCCAGCATCTGTCAACGGATGTTTAAAGAGTTGACGCAAAACATTAAAAGGTACCGTTGCGCAATCTGCCCCAATCTTAGCCGCTTCTGTCACATGGACGGGATTACGAATACTTGCCGCAATCACCTTCGTAGCTAGATCGTGAACAACAAAGATATCGCGAATATCTTCAAGAAGTTTTAAACCATTTTCTCCAATATCATCAAGTCTACCTAGAAAAGGGCTGACATAGGTCGCGCCAGCTCTTGCAGCTAATAATGCCTGAACTGCACTAAATATCAACGTTACATTAGTCTTAATACTTTCAGAAGTCAAAACTTTAACCGCTGCAAGGCCTGCTTCGGTCATCGGTACCTTCACAACAATATTAGGATGAATTCCTGCCAAAATCCGTGCTTCAGCAAGCATTCCCTCAAAATCCAAAGCAATCACTTCAGCGCTAATAGGCCCATTTACTCTTCCTGTAACAGCACGCAAAAGAGCATGGAAATCTTTCCCTTCCTTGGCGACTAGACTAGGGTTCGTCGTTACCCCGGAGATAACGCCCATATTCCAAGCTTGGGTAATTTCCTCTAAATTTGCTGAGTCCAAGAAAAATTGCATATCCTCAATTCTCCCATTCTAGATAAATTTATGCTTTTCCATTACTACCAAAGACCCTTATTTTCTCCCTGATTATAGCAATAGCTGCCGTACGGGCGGGACCTAACACATTTCGCGGATCAATCTCTTTGGCATTTCCTTCTAAGACTTGACGAGCAGCCAAGACGAAGGCTTCACGAATGTTGGTATCTATATTTACCTTACAAACCCCAAGCGAAATCGCTTCACGAAGTGCCTCATCAGGAACACCTGAAGAGCCATGCAAAACAATCGGAGTCTTGACACGTGCCACAATTTGCTTTAACCGTTCAAAATCCAGTTCGGGAATTCCTTTATATTGACCATGGGCTGTTCCTATAGCTATCGCCAAAGAGTCTACTTCTGTTGCCTGAACAAAGCGTTCAGCTTCTGCCGGATCTGTAAACATCGCTTCACGAGCACTAACTGTTATATCATCTTCGGTTCCGCCAATCTTACCTAACTCAGCCTCTACGGAAACCCCTAATGGCCTAGCAACCTCAATCACTTTATTCGTAAGGGCAATATTTTCCTCTAAAGAATGTTTTGAACCATCAATCATAACTGATGTAAAACCATTCCTAATACATTGCATAACCTGATTAAAGCTCGTACCGTGATCAAGATGCAACGCGACAGGAACACTGGCTCTTTCTGCTGCCAAACGAGTCAATCCGGCGATAAATTCTACCCCAGCGTATTTAATGGCACCCTGACTTGCTTGAATAATCACCGGGGCACCCTCTGCCTCTGCAGCTGCTACTATCGCTTGAACAATCTCCATGTTATTACAATTAAAGGCTCCCACTGCATAATGCCCTTCCTTGGCCTTTTGAAGTAACTCTGTGACTGAAACCAAACTCATATCTATTCCTCCTCGTTTATTTTCGCTAAATGTTGCCCGCGCAACAAGCGATTAATTAGCCAAGTCTTATTTTCTTCTAAATATAACGAACTCAAGCCTTCCACCAATCGGATTTTTTCTAGGCTATCTGAATAGATTATCCCTAAAGCTTCACAATATTCGCAATAAAGTTCAATTCTATCCGGCAGGAGTTCAAAAGCTAGCTGCCGATTACCACATCCACATCCTAATTTATCTTCTTTAGCTAAATGATGAAGATGATCAAGTAATTTAAGCATGGCCTCAGGGTTTTCAAATTCTTCATAACCTAATTCGTCCGCCAATTCACCTATGAATTTTTCTCGTTCTTGACAGGCCTGGGTCACCTTTTGTTTCGGACCTATAAATCCAACAATCGCTCTAACCTCTGGGCAAATCAAGGGTAAGACTCCTTTTCCCCATATCGCCCGACGATTTAAGCGTAAATAGTGGGTCTCCCCACAGAAGGTACAATGATAAAATAAACTAAATTGCCGACGATTATGGCTAGATACCTTTAATAAAGGTGTACCACAGTGGCATTTTAAATTTTCATGTCCTAGCTTAGGAAATGCAAAAAGCGAAAGAGCTTGAAACTCCAACTCTCCACAATTTGGACATTGGGTCGCCACGGTCGTGGTTGTTGCTAGAATCATGATTCTCACCTCTTTCTATATCATATACTTCGGCAAACATTAAGATTTTCCTGCCTCCTAATTTATTACCCACTGTTCTTTCACATTATAAAATGCAGCTGCTTTTCCTACGAAAGCTAGCTGCATTGTGAAACCCTCGCAATTAATTATTTTCGTTGAAAATCTCTTTGACTTTATCACGTAGCTCAAAAATATCAAAGGGTTTACTTATATAATGAATAACATCTAACTCTTTGGCCTGTTCCATGCTTTGCGCATCCCCATAAGCAGTCATCATCATAACGTCAACTTTCTTATCCAAGGCTCTAATTTTTCGCAAAGTATCTATTCCATTCATTCCAGGCATCTTCATATCCATCAAAATGAGATCAGGCTGAAAACTCCGCAAAATTTCAAGAGCTTCTACACCATCGGCTGCCATTTCTACAGAATGGTTATCCTCTTTAAACATCTCGAAAAGAAGACGCCTGACCCCAAGTTGATCATCTACGATAAGGATGTTAGCCACAGCATTTATCCTCCTACTCTACGATTAGAGTTTTGATAGAAGATTCTGGATTGCCATTTAAAAATCCTGCTTTATTTCTACATTTTTGAAATCTCTGTTATAAAAAAATTAATTGGTTAATGGAAGCGCAGCCTTAATAAACTCTCGGAAAAGAGGATGTGGTCGATTAGGACGAGATTTAAATTCAGGATGAAACTGTGAGGCTATAAACCAAGGATGATCTGGGTATTCAATAATTTCCACTAGTCGCCCATCAGGAGATGTTCCAGAAAATCGAAGACCCGCTTCTTCCAACTCATTTCGAAATTGATTATTAACTTCATAGCGATGCCGATGGCGCTCATATATCACCTCATCTTGGTAGGTCTCAAAGGCCTTACTATTCACTAGTAATTTAGCAGGAGAAAGTCCTAAGCGCATCGTTCCACCTTTATCTTCAATGTCCTTTTGTTCTGGCAAAATATCAATTACAGGATAAGCGGAGTCAGCATCAAATTCGGTGCTATTCGCACCTGCCATACCACAAACATGACGGGCAAATTCGATCACAGCACATTGCATACCTAAGCAAATACCCAAGAAGGGCACCTTTTCCTCACGAGCAAAACGAATAGCCTCGATTTTGCCTTCTATTCCCCGATTTCCAAACCCTCCAGGTACAAGTATCCCATCTACCCCTTTCAAGTATTCCTTGGCGGAAGCACTTTCAAGTTCCTCGGCATTAACCCAACGGACCTGTACTTTAGCCCCAAGTTCCGTCCCTGCATGACGTAAAGCCTCAGCAACACTGAGATAGGCATCAGGCAACTCGACATATTTACCGACAATAGCAATCTCGGTTTCGCGAGTAGGAGACTTGATCTTTTCCACCATGGCCTTCCATTCTGTCATATCTGCTACCGGTGCTTCAATACCCAGTCGACGCAGAACTATATCATCTAACCCTTCCTCTTGTAAGATTAAAGGCACTTCATAGATCGTTGGAGCGTCAAGACACTGGATAATAGCATCGCGATCAATATCACACAATAAAGCCAATTTTTCCTTCATATCATTTGAAAGTTCATGTTCAGAACGACAGACCAGAATATTAGGTTGAATCCCAATCGCTCTGAGCTCCTTAACGGAGTGTTGGGTTGGTTTGGTCTTTAATTCCTTAGACGCAGCCAGATAGGGTACCAAGGCTACATGAATATAAATTACATTCTCCCTCCCGATATCAGTACGCATTTGGCGAATAGCTTCTAAAAAGGGTAACGATTCTATATCTCCGACCGTCCCACCAATTTCAGTAATCACAACATCTGGATGGCTTTCTCGTGCTACACGATAAATCCGTTCCTTGATTTCGTTAGTAATATGTGGGATAACCTGTACCGTTCCCCCAAGGTAATCCCCTTTACGTTCTTTACTAATAACTGACCAATAAATCTTACCAGTTGTAACGTTACTATTTTTTGATAATGGTACATCAATAAAACGTTCATAATGACCAAGGTCCAAATCCGTTTCTGCCCCATCATCTGTTACAAATACTTCTCCATGTTGATAAGGACTCATGGTTCCAGGGTCAATATTAATATACGGATCAAATTTTTGAATAACAACTTTTAAACCCCTGTTTTTCAGGAGACACCCTAGGGAAGCAGCCGTAATGCCCTTGCCGAGAGAGGAAACCACCCCACCTGTTACAAAAATAAGCTTTGTCATCTGTGTTTACCCCTTTCCTTTCTCTGCACCCAGAATATCCTGCCAGATACTTCTATACTCTACTAATTTGTATATACTAGTCAGAAATTAAATTTGTGGGAGCATAGATACAATAAATAGCCAAAACATAAAAAAGCTAGTCCGCAGAACGCACTAGCTTAATTTTTCCACAAAATAATTTTAGTATTGTTTTATGTCATTGTCAAGGTTCCCCCCATTTGTGCTCGCGTCTTTCATTTTCCTGTTCAAAGGAATTCTCTATTTCCGAGATCCCATCTTCCATGTCAGATTCTTGCTCCTCCACATCCTCATTAACCTCTTCGGAAAATTCTTTATCTATTTCATCGTCATGGGCAGTTGCTTTATTCGCTAAAGTAATCGTAGCTAGCTTTTTAGCACTACGGGTTGGTACCCAGGCCTTTAAACTCCATTCACCTTGCCCAGCATACGCAAATCTTGTATCTAAATTAATTTGCGTTAATACAGAGGAAATTTGCGTAGCATCTATTGGCAAGTCTAAGCGAGAAAGCACTTCTACAATTAAGTCATGATAATTTTTAGGACTACCCTGTATTTGTAATAATTCAAAAGCAAGATCTACTTCAGATAATTTAGGCCCTCGGTTTACAGAATGAGTCAAAATTTCTCCACCACCTTTCTCATATTGACAAAAAATGTAATTAGATGATGCCTACTTTTCTTGATATGAATACCACTATATTCGACTCACGCCTAAATATTTCCTGCTAAAGTATAGCTTCGCTTAGAATTATATGATAACCTTACATTCTTTCTGGTGCTGTTACTCCCAACAATCCTAAAACATTGGCCAATACTTGTTTTGTAGCTAGTACTAACGCTAGGCGGGCTCGCCTCAAATTATCATCTTCAACCAAGACCCGTTGTGAATTATAGAAAGTATGAAAAAGTCCAGCCAAATCCAAGACATATCTTGCTAAACGGTGTGGTTCCATCAGGCGGGCTGCAAGAGTAATTTCTCCCGGCAAATCGGCTAATTTTTTAAGCAAATTTCTTTCCTCAGAGCTTTGTAAAAGAAGCTTTAATTCCTCGGCTGACGGTACCTGCGCTGTATTAACCCCTAGCTCCAGCGCTTGACGTAAGATACTACATAACCGGGCATGGGCATACTGAACATAGTAGACAGGATTATCTGCAGATTGGGATTTTGCCAAATCAAGATCAAACTCAACCGTTGAATCTGGGTCACGCAACATAAAGAAAAAGCGTGCGGCGTCTTTTCCAACTTCATCCATCAATTCACGCAAGGTAATGTATTGTCCGGAACGCTTGGACATACGAATAGCTTCACCATTCTGGATCAAACGGACTAATTGCATGAGAATAATCTGCAGTGAATTAGGATCATAGCCCAAGGCCTCCATAGCACCCTTCATTCTGGCAACATGGCCGTGATGATCAGCTCCCCAAATATTGATTACCTTATCAAAACCACGTCCGAATTTATTGCGATGATAAGCAATATCTGCGGAAAAATAAGTAGGCGTACCGTTACTTCGTACCACTACCTCATCTTTTTCATCTCCAAAAAGAGTGGACTTAAGCCACATAGCCCCTTCCTTCTCGTAGATATAACCCTGCTTCTCTAAATCTTCCATGGTTGAACGTACAGCGCCAGAATCATATAGAGACTGTTCACTAAACCAGTTATCATATTCCACCCCAAAATCCCGCAATGTTTGGCGAATTTGACCCATCTTCTCATCCAAGGCATATCTTACGAGAAACTCTCGTCTCAAGCTTGGGTCTACAGAAACATATTTATCCCCAACATTAACGATCAAACCTTTCACGGTTTCCACCAAATCCTCGCCGTGATATCCACCTTCCGGAAAGGGAGCATCCTGACCCAGTTGTTGAAGATAGCGAGCTTCAAGTGATAACGCAAAGTTTTGAATTTGGTTACCCGCGTCATTAATGTAAAACTCCCTACTAACCTCATAGCCAGCCATTGCCAATAAAGATGCCAAGCTATCCCCTAAGGCAGCCCCACGGGCATTTCCCATATGTAAAAGACCCGTGGGATTTGCACTAACAAACTCAACCTGAACCTTTTGGCCTAATCCCAGATTAACTTGACCGTATTTTTCGCCCTGAGCAAGCACTTCGGGAATGACTTCGGTTAACCAATTGGACTCTAAATAAAAGTTAATAAACCCTGGGCCAGCGATTTCGCTTCGCTCAATCCAAGTCCCTCCGGTATCTAAATATTTAATTATAATAAGTGCAATATCTCGAGGCGAGCGCCTCGCTTGTTTCGTCAAAACCATCGCTAGATTAGTAGCTAAATCCCCATGCTGTTTTTCTCGGGGTTCTTCCAAAACACACTCCGGCAAACTCTCAAAATTCAATTCCCCACCAGCTTTGGCAGCCTCTGCAGCAGCCACTATAGCTTCTAAAACCCGTTCTTTAAGGATCTCGTATACACTCATTTAAGGGACTCCTCCTTTATGGTTATCACAAGGGCATTATAACTTACAAATTGATCATCGACGAAAAGATCATATTTTAGACTAATACGTCCCCCCTGTGCTGTCAAGTCACTTTCGACCTCATTTGGTAAAACGCTGAGCAACAGCTCCCCAAAAGGAGTAATATATGTACTATGATATAGAACACCAGAACGGAACTCTTGTGTAACTTCGGTTGTGCCCATTCTTTTAAGGATAACATAATTAGGTTCTATTCGAAGAGTAGTCGTTACACCCTCCATACCAGTAGTATCTGATTCGTTATATAAAACATCAAAAATTCCTTCTTGCACATCGAAAGTACCTGCTGTGAGCAATTCTTGCTTCTCAGCATGTCCTTCATCAAATCGCTGAGTACCCACAACACTAATAAGCACTCTTTTCTTCATTACCTTCCCCCTTCAGAACCCCTCTGAACTATTCATAGCACCTTATTTACTTTATTACCAACTATTATTGTGACCACTATTTCTTTAATTAAGATCGTTTACAAGACAGAATCAGATTTTTCTCGTTAAAACATATTTAAGCTAATTCTTCGTAAAGCGTAAATTTCCTGTTGTCTTTAAGATTGTTTTTTAGATAACAGATAGCCAACAGGGAGAAATAGCTCCTCCTATTGGCTATCTTGCTACAGTTATTGTTTATTTACCAAGTTTACTCATTCTATCATGGAGTAATAATTTAGCTCAAGCTATACTTTGATGATCACTGTGCATACTCCCCACGTGGTGTTCGAATAACACGTAGAATTTTCTCTTCGTCACCACTTGTGCTGTTTAAGTAAATAAGATAATCTTCCCCTTGGTAACGACCCCGAAATTCATAACATAAAACTTCCCGATTCCCAATTTTACTAATTACGGCTTGGCGACTTTCAGCTATTTTAAAATCTGAGCGCAACTTAGTCATAACTTGTTTAATTTGTAGGATTTCTTTAGGCAAACTCCGCTCATGATGATAGGCATAATAGGGTGTGGCGTCAAGTCCAATAAGTTGACCATTGTCCATAGCAACTGTAAAGCGGACCTTATCGGGATAATATCTAATTCCAGCCTGTTCACTAATGGCCTCTAATTGGAGATAAGGCCCAAAATCTTCAGTTGAGGTTAAACTAAGCTGCCAGCCTAAAGCTTTTAAGGTGGCCATAGCTTTTGTTTTTGCATCATCAACACTCAATGTTCTAGCTTCGGGAGAACGTTGATCACGATATGAAATTACTACTCCCCCACGCCGACTTACTTCTAATAAAACATCACCACTTTTCCAGAGATATCCTCCCATATGTCCTTGAGTTTCACTCGCCAATTCTGGAACAGCCTTGGGGAAACCCACCTTCGCTAGAAAATCTTTGGCTACTGTAAGCGCTTGTTCACGGTTTACTTCACCCTGAGGCAACCCCAAAGGTTCTGCTACGGTTCGGTTAGAAAATTCACCTGTATAAGAAAATGGCGGAAGTTTTTGCAAACTAGCATCTAACTGTACCAACCCTCCACTCACAGAGCCGGGTGGGCCTTCTTGCCCTTCCGCAGAGGCCTCGGCTAGTTGCGGATGACCAAAACTCAAACGCGCCTTTATACCAGGTTTATGTCCCGTCCAGCCTAATCCCTCCGTATCCACTCTTAGTAAAAGTTGTTGCACATTATTATTGACAGGCAAAAGGCGCTCATGCATATCATTGAACGTTTTTTCTTCAGCTGGGTCGATTACTCCACCAGAAGCAACGCGTTGTGCGAGGACTTGAGCAAAATCAGCGGTTTGAGTTAAGAATTGCCCGACATAATTCAACCCTACTTGTTCAGCCGGAATCTGAGCTAAATCTCTCACTGCATTCTCACTTTGGCTCCAAACTTGACTAAGAAAAAGAATCTTTTGCTTCGAAGTATTAGCTACCCCCCCTTTGGCCATTACCGTTTCCAACTTATTCATATGGCCTGAGAGGTTCTGTAGGGCGCGGCGATTTTGATTTTCTGTGATAAGACTCAAATTGGCAACCTGTCTATTCTGATTATATCCCCATACTAAGGAAATCAGTAAAGCTATTCCTAATACACCAATCCAAACTTTCTTATGCATTTATTTACCCCCCCTAGCGCGTAAAAATGTGATTTCCTATGGTTATTATTTGTGGTCTAGACCAAATAAATTGATTGCTAGTTTTAGCAGGGTTAAAGAAGAAAACAGCTCCACGTGATGGATCGACTCCACTCACTGCCTCATTGGCAGCCTTTAGTGCCGAGGGTTGAGGGGATAAATTAATCTGCCCATCATTAACACAAGAAAAAGCTTGAGGTTGATAAATAATATCTCCGATAGTTTTAGGGAAAGCCGGATCTTTGATCCTATTAAGTACGACCGCTGCCACAGCAACTTGACCTACATAGGGTTCCCCCCTAGCCTCTCCGTTAACTAAACGGGCCAATAAGTTCACATCGACATTCTTTGCACCCAAGTCTTTCCCAGTAGCATTAGTACTCCCTGTAGTTAACCTTATTAATTCTTTAAATGTACTAGCTTCGGCGATCCCATTAACATTAATACCATGTTCTTTTTGAAAAAGCTTTACCCCAGCTTGGGTTTTAACCCCATATTTCCCATCAAGGGGACCCACAACATAACCTAACTGAATCAACCGACTCTGCATATCCTGAACATCAGAACCACTCATCCCCTTTGCTAAATAACGGTCACCCAAAGCGGCAAAGGCCATCCCACTGATCATTAAGCTAAGAATCAAGCCTATGATTAATCCCCAACTTTTCTGAAATTTCATATTCTCACCTCGGTCTATTTTTTACTTTGTTAGTGTGGCTAGAAACTAAGTTTATTATCCGTGTGGATTACATCGAATTCTAGACAAAGAAAAACCCAGAGCGTTTTTGCTCCAGGTTATACAACAATAACTAACTAACTATCTATCTGACTGACCCTACCACTCCTTACAGCGAACTCGCTTCGCTCGATGATTCAGTGTGGGTCTCTAACCTCCCCCACTGAATTAAAGGTATAATGATAAATTGTGCCGAATTCAGCTCCCACTTATAGAAGTGGGAGACTTCTTCTGGCACTTGGTTAAATCTTAAATTAATTTCTAACGTTTATCATAGAAAACTCTATCCGAATAGCATTTTGGCCGTTACTTATGATATGTTCCACCCTCACTGATTTTAACTGCCCGATAAATTTGTTCAAGCAACATAACCCTCATAAGTCCATGAGTAAAAGTCAATTTAGAAAACGACCAACTAAAATCCGCCCGCTCCCGTACAGCTTGGGAAACTCCTAGAGAGCCTCCAATTATAAAAACTAAGCTACTCCGTCCCCGTACGGCTAGTTCATCTATGAATTGTGAAAAACTGACTGAATCAAACTGTTTTCCCTGGATATCCAAGAGCACACAATATTCATTACTAGTTAACGCTTTGAGAAGCCTTTCCCCTTCGCGACTTTTGATCCGCTCCTCTTCAGCTACGGAAAGCCGATCAGGGCAAGGTTCATCAGCTACTTCAATTAGCTTTAACCGCAAATAAGAGCTCAAACGTTTACTATATTCTCGTAGCGCCTCCTGCCAATAATTATCTCGGATTTTACCTACTGCTACTACTTTAAGCTGTAACATTCCATCGTCCCGTTTCTTCCAACTCTCTTGCGATCGATAAACAAATGCCACTCTTGAAATTATCGCTCTAGGATTTTAGCTCAGTCAACGTGACTTGCGTCTCTTTCGTTAAACTATTACGGAAATAAGTTAGTGTAACTTTATCTCCTGGCTTATATTTAAATAATTCATGTGTAAGTGCTAAAGAATTATGAACTTCAACGGTATTTACTTTTGTAATAATATCCCCAACCTTAATCCCTGCCTTTTCAGCAGGACCCCCGACAGAAACATTAGCCACGTAAGCACCTGCTGGCCAGCCTTTTTGAGTGGCATACTCCTCAGTATAACGGCCATCGATACTCACCAGAATTGCCGGATGACTTGCATATCCTTTTTGAATTAATTGTTGCACTGTAGGCATAGCATCGGAAATCGGAATAGCAAATCCCATACCTTCAAAACCAGGTTCTTGGTTTTTAGCTGAATTAATCCCAATAACTTGGCCCTTATAGTTTACTAAGGGTCCTCCACTATTGCCAGGATTAATTGCTGCATCAGTTTGAATCAAATTAAAACTAGATTCACCTTCAATATTTAAAATCCTATTGGTCGCCGACACAACCCCTGTTGTTACAGAACGAGCAAATTCCTGACCTCCAGGGTTACCAATAGCTACAACAGGCTCCCCAACTTGAAGCTTGGCAGAATCACCTAATTGAACAGTGGTTAAGTTTCTAGTATCGCTTACTTTTACGACAGCTAAGTCAGTCCTAGTATCGCCTCCAACCAGTTTTCCGTCGAGATTACGACCATCGGCGAAACTAACAACTATTTTTTCCGCTCCTTGGATTACGTGATTATTAGTAACGATATAACCATTCTTAGCATCAATGATAAAACCCGAGCCACTACCCACTTCGGTTGGACCGCCCCCACCAAATAACCCACCACGAGACTGAAAATTAGCAATACCCACGACAGCAGGGCCCACAGCCTTTGCAATTTCCACGACAGGCAAGGCAGACTCACTGGTACTTACATTAACCGGAGGAGTCGCACTTTGGTTTAAAGTCAATTGATTCGAAGCAGATTGTTTATTTCCGTAAATCGAAGGTGCAATCCCGATTGCTAATGCCCCGCCCAATAAGCCACTGACTAAAGCAATGGCTACAATCGAAAAAAAACGCGGCTTTTTCCCACTAGAATTATTTGAATCGTTATAGTAACTCACCGTTAATTCCTCCCTTACTTACTTATTCTTCTCGCAAATGAATAAGTTCATGCGGCGAGAAGCGTGGAGCAACTCTTAAGCGTAGCCTAGGGTTTCGTTTAGGAATATTTGAATCTCGCAGAATGCGTAATACCGTGGAAAGCGCTAGCTCAGGTGTATTATTTTCCTCACTTAAATGAGCTAATACAAGCCTCTGAGTATTTTCATCTATCCAACTCAAAAGTCCCTCTGCCAATTGACTGTTCTCCAAGTGTCCATAATTACTGCTAATCCTCTTCTTGAGATGCCAGGGATAACTTCCCTGCCAAAGCTTCTCACGATCGTGATTAGCCTCGACAATTAAGGCATCACACCCGGTTAAATGCTGGTTCATTTCTTCTGTAATCATCCCGCTATCTGTCGCGATTCCTACTACCAGAGGGGTCTTTCCTTCCTGACGCTGACGCTCAATTCTCACACCATAACTTTCTCGACTGTCATGGGAGGTAGAAAAAATCTCAATCGCTAAACCAGCACAGCCGAACCTATCCTTGACTTCAACCTTTTGGTCTTCACGAAGTTTCCCGATCGTACCTGCTAGTTCTTCCCAAATCCCAGCTGTTGCATAGATTGGGATATTTAACTTGCGTGCCAGAACTCCTACGCCCCGAATGTGGTCAATATGTTCATGAGTTACAATGATCCCTTCAAGACACGAGGCCGCTATACCCAAGTATGAAAGGTTAGCAAGTAAGCTTTTGGCGCTAACTCCGCAGTCAACTAAAAGATTCTTGTCTCCTTCTCCGACAAGTATAGCATTTCCCGAACTCCCACTGGCTATTGTCGCAAAATGCAAGCTTGTTGCCCCTTCCCTCGAACCCATTGTATAAAAGGATTTAGATGGATAAATGATGATTCTGTGAAAATCATGTGATAATCTTGCCTGGAATTTGTTAAATTACGTTTTCTTTGTTACGATTACTTGGTATTTGGTGGAGTAGTGGTGCTTGGAGTATTCACACTAGGGTTATAAGTATTGGCTTTCGCCTTCTGCATACCTTGAGTTTGAGTAATCAACTGCTTAAATTTATCGGCATTAAGTCCTTTGGGATTCTTATCCAAAGCTTTTTGCCAAATACTAATAGCGGCTGGATAGTCTTGTTTGACCTCAGAAAGAAAAACCCCATAATTAAACATCGCCTGTTCAAAATCAGGCTGCAAAGCCAAGGCCTCCTTGAAGGTTTTATCAGCTAAATCACTTTGCTCACCATAAAAGGCGGCTGTAGCCATATCCGTTAGAACATTGATATCCTGCTTAGTTTTAAGGACATTTTGATAATGTATAATTGCCTGATTGTAATCCTCTTTTGCCGCAGTAGGTGCAATTTGCTGAGCAGCCGACGCCAGATCATAATAAGCATTCCCTAGATCTTGTTGGAGTCCAAGGTCATTAGGGTTTATTTTCACCTGTTGATTTAGATTATCTACTCGAGCTTTAAAGTTCTTATAATCATTGGCTGGAGAAGCTGCCGACGAATTTTGAGGTTGGGGAACACCTCCACCTACGAAATAGCCAAATATTCCAGCACCCACCATACTTATCGTGACTAAAACTGCAATTACCCCACCAACAATTCGTTGGGTTTTCTTATTCATCATCATTCCCATTAGCCTCCTATTTTTAATACTTTATTTGACGCTTGTTAAACCTTTCTCATTTTAACATGAATGACTCTTTATAGTCCACCACTTTACTCTGCCCTGCCTCTTTGACCTTTAAATATAACGCGACTTCTAACCGCTTTTTTTGCAACTCACAGCCTAAAGAGTAAACTCTGGTTAAATCTCCGCTAAAAGCTATATTCGCTGCATGACAACCGCCGCTACAGGCAAAACGCGCCCAACACTCCTGACAAGTAGGTTTCGCATAAATATTGGCTGAGCGAAAGGTCTGAACAAGCCCTGCATCTAATTGATAAGGTTCAGCAGCAAATAGCGAACCCATTTTATACTTTTCCTGACCTACAAACTGGTGGCAAGGATAAAGATCACCTTCTGGAGAAATCGCCACATACTCGTGACCCGCTCCACAACCACTTAATCTTTTTAGTAAACAGGGACCCTGATCTATTGCCACATTAAAATGAAAAAAATTAAAGTCTTGACCCTTGTCACGCAGCTCTAAGACTTTCTCACCTAAGCGATCGTAACTATCCCTAATGGAACTTAAATCCTCCTCTCGGAAAGCATAAGGTTCCCCTGGAGAAGCAACAACAGGTTCCAAGGAAATTTGTTTGATCCCTAAATCCACCAAATGTAAGACATCCTTATCAAAATCTAAATTGAAATGAGTGTACGTCCCTCGTACATAATAATAAGTTCCCACTGCATAAGGCGAACTCTCCGGACGTTCAGCAATAAAATCTTGAACCGCTGAAACTATTTCTGTGTAACTTCCTCGGCCATCGGGATAGGGGCGCATCTGATCATTAATTTCTGATCTTCCATCCAAACTTAAGACTACGCTAATATCCTCCATCTTGATAAAATTTCTGACCTCGTCATCTAATAATACCGCATTAGTCGTTAGTGTAAATTTAATTGTTTTATTCTTATTTGTTGCAGCCTGCTTGCCATAGCTCACCAATTCTTTAACAACAGAAAAATTGAGCAGCGGCTCTCCCCCAAAGAAATCGACCTCACAATGCGAACGATCTCCCGAAGCCTGTAGCACAAAATCAATTCCCCTTTTTCCAGTTTCCAAGTCCATCAACGAGCGTTGTCCACCGAAAGAACCTTTGCCGGCAAAACAATATTCACAACTCAAATTACAATCATGTGCGACATGAAGACAAATAGCTTTGACCAAGGGCTCTTGGGGATAGGACAATTCTTGAGGTTTTACTTCAAGTGAAAAAAGAACCCCCTCCTCCTGTAATTCATTGATCTCTTCTAGAATCTCGGTAATTTGTGCTTCAGAAAATTCTTCTATCCCGCTACCCTCAGCAAGCAAATAATTATACAAACTTTCTAAAGTGACTGGTTCTCCAGCAAGTTGTAACTTTTCCATGGCGTTTATAACAGTGTAAGTTGAATCATCTAGTACATGGAGAGACCCTGAGTTAATATCAAAAGCAATATTTAAATCGCCTTGCCGATAAACATGTACATTCTTCTTGACTAAATAATCGTCCAAATCCAGCATTCCAATCCTTCTTTCTTTATAAAAACAGAAATAGAACCCAGCCCAAAACGGGTGGGTTCTGTAATTCTATATTAAAATCAAAGCTTTATTTTACGCACACTTGATTTCCGACTGTACAAGAAGTTTTACAAGCTGATTGACATGATGTCTGGCACTTTCCACAACCCCCGGTTTTCACCGTTTCGCTTAAATTAGACTTAACAATGGTTTGAATATGTTTTGCCACGCGAATACCCCCTCCTCAAGAACCCATCTTCATTAATCAGACATCATTATAACATGCCAACCGAAAAAAAGGCAAAGCCAGTTTAATTTACAACCTTATCCACAGCTTTGACCTTTATCAGACTCTTTAAACATTTAACGTGGACAAACCCACCTGCTATAATAGTCTTGGAAAGGTAGGTTGGGCAAATCATGGACAATAACATAATGGAGTTTTCTGGAAGGAATTTTACCTCTGAAGAGCTAGAGCTTATCCAATGGACAAGAAAAAGATATCCACAATTATCAAGAACAGAATTAGCAAAAACCTTATGTGAGTTTCTAGAGTGGACTACACCCGCCGGAAGAGCAAAAACACCTCAATGTCTATCCTTTCTAGAAAAGTTAGAAGAAGCAGGACTCATTAAACTTCCTCCTGCAGTTATTGTTTCAAAAAAAAGCAGTTGGAACTCAAAAACACCTGACTTTACTATAGATACCACTCCAGTCACGGGTGATTTAAAAACATTAGAGCCGATTCATTTAGAAATTGCGCGAGCGGGCAAAGATTATAAGCTATGGAGATATTATGTGAATGAGTATCACATGCTCGGCGATAAACAAGTCTTTGGTTCTCGATTAGCCTACTTTGTTAAATCCCAAGAGACTATTCTTGGCTGTCTTCAGTTTTCAGCATCTTCTTGGGCCTTGAAATCTCGGGATGAATGGATTGGTTGGAGTGAACAGGATAGAAAACAACGCTTACACCTTATCGTGAATAACAGTCGATTTCTCATACTTCCTTGGGTTAACGTTAAAAACCTAGCCAGTAAAGTTTTAGCTTTGGCTATAAAACAGATTCCAGACGATTGGTTGCGCGAATATTGTTATGCACCGGTCCTCTTAGAAACGTTTGTGGATACGTCTCACTTTGCGGGCACCTGCTATAAGGCCTCGAACTGGATCTATCTTGGCGAAACTCAAGGTAGGGGTCGAATGGATCGAAATAGCAACTATGCCCTATCTCATAAGGCGATCTATATGTATCCCCTCCAAAAAGACTTTAAGGAATGTCTTAGAGGGATCAAGCCCTGCAAGGTGGTGAGTCCCGAGGACTAGATATCAACTTTAACAGATCGACTTCTTCTAATTCCGACCCTTGCTCGATGAGTATTTTTATCCTATGTTATTCTGCCTCGCCGTCCATAATTTTGAGAAAGACGTTGGTGACTCTGTAGCTCAGGAAGCCTTTGTTCAATAGTTCGGGAGCACTTTCTCTTCGACCTGAATAGAAGGCTTCGAAGCCTTAACAGATCCACGTAATCCTGACGATATACTCCACAAAGAGCACCTATTTCCAGATGCTCTAGTTAAAATTAAGCCTAGGTATCTTTTCGCAGTATCCCTAAATACTCTTCATAGGCAAATATCCGGCTTCTTCGGACATTCTCTGTTTGCCTTAAGATTCCTAATCCCACAAGATTATTTACAGCATTTGAAACTGCATTGAAAGAAAGCTTTAATTCCGTGCTGGTTTTTTTAATGTCAATAATCGGACTACTTTCAAGGTAATTTAACACCTTCATAACGGTTTTAGCAGCTCTTCCTATTTTTTTCACAACCTCATAATTCTTTTCATGCAGCTTGACCAACTCGTCAATGGTTTTAATAGCATCCTGAGCTGATTCAATGGCAGCCCTTAAGAAGAATTTTATCCACTGCTCAAAGCTTCCTTTCATCCTGACCTCCGTCAAACGGTCATAGTACTCAATCCTGTTTCGCTTCAAGAAGTAAGATATATATAAGGTTTCGTGGCTGAGAAGCTTTTTTTCAATTAGAAAAAGTACGATCAATAGCCTACCTATTCTGCCGTTCCCATCTAAGAATGGATGAATTGTCTCAAACTGATAATGAACCAAGGCAACTTTGATTAAAAGGTCAAGCTCATCCTCACTGTTGATGAATTTTTCAAGGTCTGACATTGCCTCTATCATATCTTCTGGTGAAGGAGGAATATATCTTGCATCCTCCAAGGTACTTCCCGCGTGGCCTATCCAGTTCTGACTGCGCCTAAATTCGCCGGGATTTTTTTCTCCTCCACGTAAATCCTGCATTAAGATTTCATGGGTTTCCTGCAAAAGGCGATTGCATATCGGCAGCTCATTAAGTCGAACCGATGCGTACTGTGAAGCCTTAATGTAGTTAATAACATCTGCCACGTTTTGATTTGTGTTTTCCTCAATGTTGGGGTTAAGTATATCATCAAGCGTTGCTTGTGTGCCTTCAATTTGTGAGGATAGAAGTGCTTCTTTTCGTACATACATTGAAACAAACAGCCCTATGTTAGGAATCTGTCTCGAAACGCCCTCCAATATTCCGATGCTTCGGTTAGCCTTAGAGAGCAAATTAACAGTCTCATCATCAAGCGCAATAGGTGGACTTGGTGGTAGTGGACTTGGCAAAAAAGATTTGTATTGAAGCTCACCTGTTAAATTCGTCTTATGTTCTCCTGCGCGATTTTTCATATTGCACATCTCCGAAAATGAAATCTACGATCTTAGAATAACATAGTTATTTCATTTTGTAAACTTAAATGAAACAACATAGACAATAATCTTATCTTATACTAAGTAGTGTATAAATTGTTACCAAAGTTCGCTCGTATATGGTATAATCCTGCAATTCGCAGACAATTTTTTTCCACTCGCTTCTCTTGTAGAACAATAGGTGATCGGTTTCCATAGCCCCTGTTCCCATGCAGCTTGAACGCGTTCGCGAACTTCTCTTGACGAAAGACCCATTTTAAGTGGAGAGACCCAGTAAACCATCCGTTCATTTTGATGTTCCATTAAAAATCGTATGTTGCTTGCTGTAGGATAGATTCTGTCCATCAAAAATTCGACTGCACCTTCATCGGCGATTTTATGGACGCTGCTATACACATCCGGATAGTGACTCCATTTGCTCAAATTTTCGTTCTGAAAAGGCCATTCCTGCCTTTTCGTTGATGTTATGAATCGCATTATCCAAACAATGACACAACAGTTCGATACCATCACGGATATCCGCAATATCATTCGGGAACTCGCCCTTAAAAAACTGTAGTAGCTTATTCATTCTTGAACCATCCTAACTGTTCAAATTTAACACTGTTTTGAACGAGATAGGTAAAACTAGAATTTGCTCTGACTTCATCATGAGAAATAAGCACGTATCTCCAAGGTTTTCCTTCATTTTCATCGTTAAATCTTGTTGCAGCATTACAGTATTCCGTAGCAGCCTTTGCCTTTTTTAGAACAGTATCGTCCTTCAGTTGTCTACTGTCTTTAGTCTCAGCCATAAAAATGACATCTGCCTGTTCGACAACAAAATCCGGCTGATATCTGCTATTACTATCCCTGTCATAATAAATATTAAACTGTTTAATATTAGGGCACATCCACTTTAACACACTTGAATCATTTTCCAGTATCATGGCGAACGTTTTTTCTGTGTTGCTGTCAAATTTATAAAGGGAATGGCAACTTTTCTTAAAGCCTTTAAAGATCTTTGACTTAATTTCTTGAGGTGGGATATTGGCTTTAAGATCATAAATAGCATCAGAAATATATTTTCCCCCAAAACCTGCTTCGATTTTACTGAAGGGACGCATTGCTGCAGCCGCATAAGTGATTTCTTCTTTATAGAAATGTTCATTCATTTGGGCATAAATATTGTCTGCAATACTTTTTCTCCGTTGTATCAACACCTTATGGACTTCGTCCTGGTTTAAATAAGTTTGGAAATGCTGCTTTAATTGGTTAACCAAAGCATATAATAAATCCGCACACTGCTCATAATCCACATTCTCATGCACTAATAAGTGTTTAATAATGGCATTTTCCGGGGTATCAGTTTCTTTAACCTGGGCAAATGCCAAGTCAATATCAAACGTCTTCCCCTCTTCTTGAAGTTCTGTGCCTATGAGTATGTCATCCGAGGGGTGCCAATTCATATTTTTGGTATTCAACTGGAACTCATAAAATCCTTGCTTGATCTCCATAACGGGTTGAATAATTGTCTGGGGAATAGGGATTACAACAGATGTTAACGCTTGAACACAATTTTCCACGGCTTTTTGGACAACTAAAGTAACATCACTTTCTTTCAAATTAAGCGTTGGAAACTCTTTTTTTGTTAAGAAGACAATGGATTTATGCAAAATTTTCTGCATCTGGGGTTGCTTCATCTCTTCGATATTCTTAACGTGCTTATTCATTTCCATGACCGAGGCAAACGTAATCTCTGAAACAAACTTAGCAATATCGAGTTTTGTTTCCGCAGGAGCCATCAGATCATCTGAGAATAAAAGCGTCAATTGTTGGGTAAGTGACGGGTCGGTCATGAGTTCATCCATTTTTGAGGGTAGTTCTATTGTTTCTTTCTGATCCTCGTTCGAATTTTCTGGATCAATGAAATAAACTTTGCGGACAAGTGAATTCGGGTCCTCGGCTAGTTTAATAATGGCTTCATATTTATCGTGACTGACAATCGAAAGCCTATCCACTTTTTCATTTTTGGTACGCTCACCATACGGCAACCGTAATCCTCGACCAATAGTTTGCTCTGTCAATGTTTCCGAGGCTGAAGCACGGAGGGGAATGATAGTGTAGAGATTATTTACATCCCATCCCTCTTTTAACATATTGACATGGATGACGATCTCTACTTTGTTATCCGGATTTTCAAGGGTTAAAAGTTGTGCTATATTTTCGTCTTTTTCCATGCCTCTTTGAGTAGAGTTAATTTCCAGAACCTTATTTTTATAATATCCTTTATAAAAATCCGTAGATGTGAGGTAATTCCTGATCTGTTTAGAATGATCCGTATCTTTGGCAACAACCAAGACAAAAGGTTTTACGATTGGTATGCCATGTGTACGGGCATAAGTATCCAGTACTTCCTTCGTATCAATATGCAGCTTAATCCCGTCCTTTAGCTTCTCCTTATCTAAATCTTCCGGGGATAATTCCTCGGTATGAAAATCCTTTCTGGTAAATACTGCAGG
Source organism: Desulfitobacteriaceae bacterium (assembly GCA_049302575.1). Lineage (GTDB taxonomy): Bacteria > Bacillota > Desulfitobacteriia > Desulfitobacteriales > Desulfitobacteriaceae > JBAQMG01. The sequence continues at coordinate 48,471 of JBAQMG010000046.1, forward strand.
GACTTTAATATATTTTTCATCCTTTAACGCACGGGCGAGAGAATACTCATATACTACATTTTTAAAGAGTGTCGCCTTTGCGCCTTTTTGGATTTGTGGGGTAGCCGTTAATTCTACCCCTAAGATGGGATGTAATTCATTGATTACCTCAAAGCTTTTATCTGCATGATAGTGATGACTTTCATCCATCAAGATGCATAAATCTGGCAAGCTTTTCAGATATTCAAAATATGACTCCCCTAGCACTTCATTCAAGCGTTTAATCCGTGCCGGTTTCCCATCTGCCGTTTTACTATCCGAATTCAACTTAGAAATGTTAAAAATATTAATGGTGATCTCGTTATAGCCAAAAGTTCCTTGCCTATACTCTCCATAATTTTCGCCATCTATAATTCGCGGAGGATTCACAAAAGCATCCAGACCTTTAAATACGTACTTTGGGTTGCTGTTATTGCCAAAATCCGCTTTGAGTTTATTATAGATTGTTAAATTAGGTGCCATGACGAAGAAATTCTTAACGCCTTTTTGATAATATAGATAGGCTAAAAAAGCACCCATTAAACGCGTTTTGCCAATCCCTGTTGCCAAAGCAAAACAAAGGGAGGGAAACTCTCTTTCGAAGGAAGTGAGAGTTGGACAAAGCTCTTTAACCTTGGTAAGCTCCTCTTCTAAATCGACTTCCTTTTGAAGTTTCAAGACATTACATATTTTCTCGAAGACCTCCAAACTTTCACTTTGGGGCTGACGAAGACATAAAGTGTTGTTAATATATTTGGCATTTTTATTCATCACTCATGTCCTCGCTTTCCTTGATTGTGGTATCACCGATGTTTATATTATAATCACGAGCCCCAAACTCACACTTATCAAGAACCGCCTGTGGAATTTTCTTAATCGTAATATTTTCATACCGATTATTTAAGCCCTCATCATAAGCCGGACAACAGATAAGCAGATTTTCGCCCTGTTGCATTTCGGCGGTCAACATATCCAAATAGTTAGCACTTACAAACCGTGTAGTCGTATAAATATAGCTGGATTCATGCCCTTTTCCCTGCTTCCAAAATACTGTCTCATCTGGTGAATATTGATAGCCATTTAACTTGGCAACAGCGGCAGCAAGCATATCGACGTTATATTGCTCTTTATCAATAACCCAATTACCGTATTTATCCTGTTTTAGTAATGAGGGAGCGAGTTCATAAAACTTGAAACCTCCGCCCCCATTCCAGTTGACTGATTTTGAAATCCCGCCTTGTTCACCCTCAATCACCTTTTCAAGTCGTGGTTTGCAGTGGGTGAAACATTGATCGCCGAGCTCAATACCTATCCAGCGTCGATTCATTTTGTGGGCAACAGCTGCAGTTGTTGCTGAGCCTAGAAAGCTATCGAGGACAAGGTCACCTTCATTTGAACCTAAGGTGATTATACGTTCAATAAGTCGTTCTGGTTTTGGTGTAGCAAATGGTTCCATTTCATTAAAAGCTTTCACTTCACTCTTAGCTTCATGATTATGTCCAACTTCATCGAAGCGCCATAAAGTTCTTGAAACTAATCCAGTGGATTTTAGTTCTGATAAAAAAGTTTTTTTTGCTGGTATGGAATTCCCATTTTTCCCAAACCAAATTTCATTCGCATAAAATAATTCATCAAGTCTTTCTTGACTATAGGCAGAAAATCTTCCTTTCGGTGGTGACCACTTAACTCCATTTGGGAATATATGAGCAAAGTCTGGATCGCTTCCGCTTTTAGCCTGTAAGGGAGTCGC
>JBAQMG010000047.1:0-16158 GCA_049302575.1 Desulfitobacteriaceae bacterium
AATAAAAATTATTTTCTATTCGATACAGGGTGGTATTTTATGGTTACTTAGATTGACGACATTGCTTTCCAATTAATAATACTTAACCAAAGAAAAGCGCCAGGATACGATAAGTAATAGTTTGGTATAAATAAAATATTGCTTTCACGATGGGATAGAGAATTGTACCCAAAACGTTGGTAAATAAAACTATCACTAAAATTATCATGCCATATTGCTCTAAGACATCAAGTTTTCGAGCCAGCTGTCTTGGCAATAATCCCCCTAGCACTGCAAAACCATCTAACGGTGGAATAGGAAGCAAATTAAAAATCCCCAGTCCTAAATTCATCAAAACGATTGCACTAAATATTTGAGAAACTACAGGTAACCAAGTCGAACCTTGCAGAAATTGTACAGTAAAACCCCAGAGTATCGTACTCAAAAAAGCGATTACCAAGTTCATCACTGGACCAGCTAAAGAAACAAACATTCGTCCCCTTACCGGGTCGCCACGAAAATAATGCGGATTGATTTGAACTGGTTTCGCCCAACCGAACCGATACAATAAAGCCATCAGTGTTCCAAACACGTCTAAATGGACGATGGGATTTAACGTAAGTCGTCCTTGACTACGTGGGGTAGGGTCTCCTAAATAATCTGCTACCCATGCATGGGCAAACTCATGAAAGGCAAAGCCAATCATCAGGGCAGGAATATTGGCAATCAAACTAGGAAGATCAAAATTAAACAAATTCGTTGTACCCCCCTTAAACTAATTCATAATTCATAATGAAAATGTTGAATTAGTTCGTGCTTAATTATACATTATGCATTGTGCATTAATTTTCTTGCTAGTTCCTCTTCACCAAAGGGTGAATCGATCTCCCCCTCTAACCAAGCTTGACGAATCCTGTTTAAGATTTTCCCGATCTGCGGTCCTGGCTTGACTCCCATAGCCAATAATCTTCTTCCATCTATCTTTATTTTTATGTTTTTCAAAGCAGCTTGATAAGACTCCAGTAATTCTTGTAGTTCAGGCTCCCTCGTTAATAAAGTAACCAACCAAGCTGGCGTCCGAACTAGCAAGTGATCCACTTGTTCCAAAGTCCAAGAACCGTCTTTTAATACAGTTCGCAAACGAAGATAATCCAGCGTAGCTTCTCTAAGACTACGGGTTAGCCTTAATTTATCAAGGACTTGTGCAACATCTTCGGCACCCATCTTGGATAAAGACATTAGCCAACGTTCAACCAAGGGCCAGTTTTCGCTCATAAACTTATTAGACTCGTCAAAATTCCAACTAAAGTCCTTGCCAAACCATTCTTTAAATATTCCTAATTCTACCACAGAAAGACCCATCTTCAAATAATTTTTCTCCTGAAGAATAAGTATAAATTCTTCCGTAAAACGTTCTAGACTTAACCTTTTTAGAACTCCCGTTTGTAAGGCGGTTTTCAAAGCTTCTGTTGTTTCCTTGGCTAGTTGATAATTATAGCGTTCAGAAAAACGAATAGCCCTCATAATCCTGGTAGGGTCATCTATAAAACTGAGGTTATGTAAAAAACGGATTTCCCCTTGCTGTAAATCTCTCATACCTCCATAATAATCAACCAATTCACCAAACCGTTCGACATTTATACAAATTGCCATCGCATTAACGGTGAAATCTCGCCGTGCTAGATCTTCCTTAAGACAAGATTCCTCAACTTGTGGTAAAGCTCCAGGAGAGGCGTAATACTCCCAACGTGTACTGGCAATGTCGAGATGAGTCTCGTCGGAAAACGAAATTCTTGCAGTTCCAAATTGGGAATGTAAGGTTAATTCTCCCTCAGGTAAGCGTTTAATTAAAGCTGTGGCAAATTGTAACCCACTACCCTCAACCACGAAATCCAGATCTTGAGTGGGTACAAGTAAAAGTAAATCGCGTACAAAACCACCCACTAAGTAGACAGAACAAAGTTCCTCCTTAGCTACGTCTCGAACAATTTGTAATAATTCTTGAATATTGTGGGGTAGACATTGAATCAATTCTAAGATATCTTGACGCATGGCCTGACTTCGATCCCGTACTAAGACCTCTTCATTCGGTACTGCACCCCCATGAACAAGACGCAAAACATCTGAACGGGATATAATGCCCACAACCTTTCCTGCTTCAACAACAGGTAAACGACCAATGTCACAATGGACCATGAGCCGTTGTACTTCATCACAACTAGCACTGGCTTCGACCGTAATCACATTTGTTGTCATAAACCCTTTGACAGGAGAATGTTCCAGACCGTGTTTTATGGCCTTATCCACATCCCGGCGGGAAATAATTCCGATCAGTTTCTTTTCGTCTGTAACTGGAACTCCAGTATGTCCATAACGCAACAAGATTTGTTGAATATCCGTTAGTTTAGTTTCTGGCGATACAGTTTTAACCGGAAAACTCATCACATCCCGAGCAAGGAAGGGACGTTGAACACGTTTACCTACCTCTTCCCGTAGCTTTTCCAGAACCTCAGCACCCGTTACCTTCTTCAAGGTCGCAGACGCGGCCTTAGCATGCCCCGAACCCCCAAAGGCTTGCACGATCTGATTTACCGGTAACCCATTTCCGCGTGAGCGCGCCACAATGTAGAGACGATTTTCCATTTTGACAAGCAAGAACCAAGTTTCGGCACCTTCTAATTCTCCAACTCGATGTGCTAATAAGGCCAATCCTCCAACGTATTCTCTACTCTCAGCATAGGAAAAATAGACTGTGACCCCTTGAATAGATTCAGTCTGCCCGTGATCCAAGAGCTCTTGTAAAAGAACTTTCTGAGCCTCCGTCAAAGGCTTGCGCAAATACTCTGCTACAACACCAAGATGAGCCCCTTGTTCCAATAAATAAGCGACAGCACGGACATCACGCACCGTTGTATTTTCAAATAAAAGGCTACCAGTATCTTCATAAATCCCCAACGCAAACAGGGTTGCCTCAAAGCTACTCAAAGGCAGACCCATTCCGGCTAATTTCTCGACTAGTAAAGTAGTACAAGCTCCAACTGGTTCTATGCACATGCCAGGACCAACTGGACTGGTATAAGGATGGTGGTCATAAGTTTCTACTTTCAAACCAACAACTTGAACCAACTGTTCGCCTAAGCTCCCTGTCCGACGCAAATCATGAGTATCTACTAAAATAACCCGTGTGATCAACTCGATTTTGAGCTCCTGCGGTTTCTTAAGGGGCAGCCGATCTTTAGATAACGCTAAAAAGTCCTGGACATAAGGATTGGATTTACCCTCCATAACCAGAACACTATCGGGATAAAGTTTTTGGGCTGCAACCATAGACGCTAAAGCATCAAAATCAGGTTGCTTATGGGCAAGAATAATATCCATTTAAATTCCTCTTATTCATCAAGCCGAAAACCCAGCACAATCTAGTTTAGCTGATTATAACACTTTGCTCGGCGATGCGCGAGACTCACACGCGACGCGATGGTCTAAAAATTTATGTTGTCCTAGAACTTAAACTTTTTGCTAATATAAAAAAGTACCCTAACCAAAAAGTCAAAGTACTTTAATATCCCAAATGATTCTTCGCTCTTAAATTGTATCATTGATGGCCTTAGTAGCCTCATCAATTTCCTGTTGAGTCTTACCTTCTTTAAGTAGACGAAAATTTATGGCATCAGCCCAAAACCCACACTTACTCTGAATCTTTTTAAATACTTTGGCATTGATTTTGGAACTTTTACTCCTCGACTCAGCATTAGCTTGAACAATAGAACAAATATAACGGGCTTTAAGACATTCATCTTGCTTGAAATCAGCAAAACCAGTATTCAATAATTCCAACAAATTCTTATAGTATTGATTAAACTCCTCAAATGGAATTTCTTCTTCCTCCATATGCAAATATTCTTGAAGTTTTGTAAATAAGGTCTCCAATATTTTGCCTCCAAACACTCATCAAATCCCTAGACATTATATAACTCTTTTAAGAAAACTACAAGATCACGCGATCGTGTTCACTTAGCGAAGCCATCTTTTTTTCCAAAAGAAGACGAAGGCTACTGTGGCAATCAATGCGGAAGCGAGGTAGAAAACCAGCATTCCATAGGATTCATGTAATAAAGGTAGATGTTCAAAATTCATCCCAAAAAAACTGGTCATGAGATTGATCGGTAGCAAAATCGTCGCTAGTAAGGTCAGCCATTTCATTATATCGTTGGAACGATTATCTATCGCTGCTTGATAGGCCTCCCGCAGATTTTCGACCAGTTCATGAGTTTGACGTACATTATCCAATTCTCTTTGAGTATCTTGAACCAGTTCCTGCCAACTCCCAGGAGAATCTGTTAAAGCGAGGTTTGCTAGCCTAGTGAAAACAGCCTGGTGAGCGTTTAGAGACTTTTTCAGACCAATAACCTGTCTATGTAACAAGTTAATCCTAGCTTGCTGGGTAGAACGTGGTCCCTTCAAGATTACTTCCTCTATACTGTCCATCAGATCTTCAAATTGTTCTAGACGACTTTGATGGTGTCGTAAAACTCTAGCTCCTAAGGCCTGGGCTAAGTTAAAAGGAGTTTCTAAAATCCCGCTCTGAGCCCATCCCTTAATGTTTTCCAGAGTAATTCCACTCCAGCCAAGCATTACAAACTCTGACGAAGTTAACAGAAAACAAATCGCTAGCTCTTTCCCTTCAGAATCAAGATCCCGATAACACACTAAATACGTAGAAGGACTTAGACGCTTAGCCAAAGGATGAATAGCTAGGTTGCTTTCCAGCTTATGATTATAGGCTTGCCGCTCTGCTTTTTTCGTACATAATGTAGTTAATAAATCCATTGGAAAGTTAGTTTCCTGTGGAAAAATCAGGGGAATCTGATCCCACTCTTGCTCTGATAAGACGATCAAACGGAAACTTCCCAGTAGGATAGGGTCTCTATGGGAAAAATCTAAAGCTATCTCGTTAACACCATAGGGAAAGACGATGAAGCTCTCCATCCAAAACGCCCCTTTAAATTGAAAGTAAGCCCTAAAGCAAGTAAACTATTCCTAAGAGCAGACCTGTTATGAGCAAAATTCGGTGTAGGTGAACCAAAAACCTTTTTAGTTCGTAATTATTTATTTTCATAGGAAGTCCTCACTTATCGAAGCTTTACTCTACTAGCATCGGATAACCATTAAAGAATTATTCTTTAAAATTCTTATTTCCGTGAGAATAATCACAACAATTTTGATCTTTTATTGTTAGAATTGGTAACAGCGATGCGCGATGCGTAGGCATGATATACGAGGATCGAGACGTGAGGATCGAGGCCTGATCTCAGAGCAGAACCAGGGGTTAGATGTCGGCTCTCGCCAACTCTCGCGCATCGCGCATCGTGCATCGTGCCTCGTGCCTCGATATAGAAAGGAGACTTTACCATGCTCTTACCTGGAAAAGCTTTAACAACTGGCATGGGCATTTTACCTCATACCAATCTTGAGGAAGCCCAAAAACTCGCACTCACCCTTGATATTCCTTTTTGGCCTCAATTGCCCCATTACCGTTTTAAAGAAGACATGTATGCCCAATTCGCAGAGCACTTTCCTGGTTTAATGATTGACGAGAGTAATCAAGTTCTACGTTTCTCCCAAGAACGCTTTGCGGCAGAACTTGACGAATATCTAGCTTCTGTTGATGATCTCGCACATTTTGCCCTTTCACCGGACTTTTCGACAGCTTTTCGTTCCTTCCTGACCCTTGACTTAGCCTCATATCCCTTAATTCGAGGACAAACTGTTGGTCCGATTAGCTTTGGTATGAAAATCTGTGATGAGGACCTCAAACCCATGATTTATAATGACTTTGTCCGTGAAATCCTGTTTGACTTTCTAAGCAAAAAAATCACTTGGCAATATAACGAATTAAACCGAGTTCATCCCCACCCTTTTGTTTGGTTAGATGAGCCCGGTTTAGAAATGATTTTCAATTCCTTTAGCGCCTATACCGCTGAAGTTGCTCAAGGGGAATATCGTGCTTTCCTAGCGAAACTCCCGGGACCAAAGGGCGTCCATCTGTGTGGTAATCCCGACTGGTCATTTCTTTTAGGAGCAGATATCGATATCCTCTCCATCGATGCCTTCAGCTGGGGGCATATTTTTGTCCGTTATGTAGACGAAGTTACGGAATTCTTAAAACAGGGTAAAATTATCGCCTGGGGAATAACCCCAACCTTAACCTCAGAATTAATTTCAGAGTCGGCAGATAGTTTAACTAAACGCTTATTTGAGTTATGGGATTTCTTAGCAAAACACGGAATAGACCAGGCTAGCTTATTTGATCGTTCTTGGCTAGCACCTTCCCGTTGCTGCCTGATCAATACTGATGGTACCGCCAGCGTGGATCGTTCGTATGAACTTTTACGGGAAATAGCAAAACGTGTTCGCGTTGGGCAAGTTTAAACAGAGACATATCCGTCCGCATTGGCAATAGGAACTGCATTTTTTTCTTAAAACCTGAGTAAATTTGATAACGGTACCCATTTAAGATAGGTACCGTCATTTTTACATAAAAGTTAAGTCCTTAGCTTCACATTTTGGATAATTTCCTTAATTAATGCAGGATCTTTTTTACCATTACGCTCAACCCCTGAACTAACATCAATCGCATAGGGTTGAACCTTGCTTATCCCTTCACAAACGTTTTGGAGAGTAAGTCCCCCCGCTAATATCAGCGGTATTTTACTTGCTTTTACAGAGTCGAACAGTGCTTGACTAAGTTCGTCATCCCAAGGTAATTGACAACCTGTACCACCAAATTGCCCAGCATAAACCGAATCTACTAAAATCCCTTGAACTATACCTTGCCAAGCTTGAATATCCGGGAACTGCTTGTTTTTCTTGCTAGGTTGCTCTTCGCCAACCGGAACCTTCAAGGCTTTAATTAAGGGTAAAGAAATCCCCCTGTATTCCACGGGATCCTCATCACCATGAAGTTGGATACCTGTCAAACCACTTAATTTTGCCACTTCTTCGACCTCAGCAGGTGGAGTATTAGCAAATACCCCTATACGAGCGATATAAGGCGGTAACCCCGCCGTAATTTCACGAACGAGTTGCGTCTCTATATAGCGTTTACTCGAAGGTACTAGGATAAAACCCAAGGCATCAGCCCCTGCTTCGGCAGCCCAAAGGGCTTCCTCCAGCGAGCGAATTCCGCAAATTTTAATATGAGTCATGATTGTCTATCTCCTATCGCTTCCCCGCTTATCTCTGTCGATGTTGTTTGCGCCCTTGCTCAAGTAAGTCAGCTACTTGCTTAGCAGGCTTAGCTTGGCGAACACAAGCTTCTCCTACTAATATAGCATTAACTCCGGCCGCCGCTAAACGACCAGCATCTTCCGGAACTCTTATTCCACTCTCGCTAACTATTACACAATCCTGATTAACCGCTTGCAACAACTCTAAAGTCGTATCTAAACTTACCTCGAAGGTTCTCAAATCACGATTATTAATCCCGATGTTATGTGCTCCAGCCTGGATGGCTCGTTCAAGCTCTTGAAGATCATGACATTCAACTAAAACTTCCAGACTTATCTCCGATGCAACTTTCAAGAGCCTCTGTAAAGTTACTTTGTCCAATAAAGCCACGATTAGCAGGATAGCATCAGCGCCAGCTACTCTGCTTTCAACGATTTGGTACTCCGTCCACAGGAAATCTTTACGTAAAATCGGTAAACTTGTTTCCTTACGAACTTGCTCTAAATCTTCAAGCGAGCCACAGAAAAAGTCCTGTTCTGTTAAAACGGAGATAGTGCCCGCTCCGCCAAGCTCATATTGTTTGACCAACTCAGGTAAAGAATGTTGCCAGGGGATTTGACCAAGGCTTGGAGAGGCTCGTTTAATTTCGGCAATTACATCAAAACGATCTGTTGCCAGTGGCCATGGTCGCCGTAGCGGCCGTTCTATTTCTAAACGTCGGCAGAGTGAGTCAAAAGGAATCAACTGTTCAACTTTGCTTAACCGCTCTTGTTTCCGAGCAACGATCTGTTGAAGAATATCCGCAGCCATTTTGCACCTCATCATTATTTATTTATTTATTTATTTATTTATCATAAAGAAACTACCGCCGACTTTGAATAAGTTTTCGGTAGCATAATGGTTTTTAAGGAATATAATACCAATATATAAAGTCTTTGGGGAGGTGCCTAGCAGTGTTTTTTAAAAAATATTTAACGAATAAATTTAAAGATGATTTAACGACGACGGTAACACCATCAAACAATAATATCAAGACTATCGAATCCCTAGATGTAAGAATGGATTCTGATAACGAAATTACTCAAGAAACTAACCTTAATTCTAACTCCTCTGAAGATAGCTTACAAGATCAGTATCTTTTTGGTTCTTCAAGCTTGTTTAACAAATTCAAAAATCAAAACTCAGGTCCCGATGTTTTATATGAGAACGAAGCTTGGGTACCGGAAAATGAATATGTTGGTCTGTTTCGCAAAAGACGAGCTCAAGTCGAGGAACAAACCTCACCTACTTCTAAGCCAGAATAACCAAAGGGTCGTGTTATAAACACTTGAAATGAAAGGAGAAGAGCCTATGAACTCAGGAGCATATAGCCCTTCCCCTACCTTAATAAGGCCAGAATTTCTAGCAAATACGGGCTCTGCTCGTTTATTCAACCATAATTATCCGCCGAAATCAAGTTCTAAAGCAGCTTCTATATTAAGCTATCCCCCTTCGTTTAATCAGCAAATTTATTATCAACCTCAAATTCAGCCGCTAAACGGACTAGCGCTTTCTTCGAGCGCTCCGAATTATTATCAAGCTAATCCCCCTACTGTCTTTAATTCACCCGTACTATATGGTTCGGAAATAAGTATTTCTTCTAAGGGTCTTGAGACTATTCTTATTGCTACTCTGATTTTAGTTGCTTTGGATCTAGTCGTTATCCGACCACATCGGCAACCTTAAAACAATCATTCACTGATTAGGTATGCGAAAATTGTACCAATAAATCAATAATTTATCCACTTGAAAGGGCCACCCGCACTATTGCGGGTTTTACCCCTGCTCGATCGCTGTACTATCGTTTTCCCTAGTTAGATTACTGGACCATTTCCCACAACGATCCCCCCAATGGGCTAAAATTTCTTCATTTTGGCTAATCCGAACAATCTCACAATGATTTGCACAGCCGGAGCAATCAAAACTTCTGGCTTGGAAACTGGTTTCTACCATTTCTAGCCCTCGGAAATGCGTTGGCTTTTTGCTGTTTAACCCAACCTTTTCTTGGGCTAAATAAGCTGCTCCTAAAGCCCCCATCACAGCAAAATAATCAGGGATAATTATTTCTTGGCCTAATTCAATTTCAAAAGCCTTGTGTATCCCTGGATTGGCTGCCACACCACCCTGAAAGAGGACTGGACCCACGATTTTTTTATTTTTCCCTACATTATTTAAATAATTTCTAACCATCGCCTCACATAGGCCAGCCACTATATCCGCTAAAGAATGCCCTAACTGTTGTTTATGGATCATATCAGATTCAGCAAACACCGAACAACGCCCGGCAATTCGCACGGGATGGAGAGCTTGTGTAGCTAAGGCTGCAAATTCCTCGATGGGTAGACCCAAACGCGCTGCCTGTTGGTCCAAAAAGGAACCCGTACCTGCTGCACAAACCGTATTCATAGCGAAATCGACAACCACCCCGTCCCTAAGGATTATAATCTTGGAATCCTGCCCACCGATTTCGAGAATAGTCCGAACTTGTGGATAGAGACGTGAGGCTGCCACAGCGTGTGCTGTAATCTCGTTCTTCATAACATCTGCGCCCAACAAGGTCGCCGCTAATTGTCGGGCACTGCCAGTTGTTCCCACCCCTAAAATTTGGGCTTTCGAACCGATCTTGGACCTCAGAAGTTTAACTCCTTCTTGAATTGTTTGCATGGGCCGCCCTTGTGTGCGCAGGTAAAGTGCCTCTTCTACTCTATTATCTGACCCAAGGAGTACCAAATTAGTACTGACTGAGCCCACATCTACCCCTAAAAAATAGTTATCCGCCAGCATTGGTTAACACCTCCTCTCTAAGTGGGGCTCTTGCTCTACTACGCCGTGACCGTTCCAAGAGATCTACAAAAGCCTCCAGACGGGTTTGAACCCCTACCTGACCAGTATGTTCATCAACTGTTAACGTCATTATCGGGATATTATACTCCTCTTGAATTCGAGGTAAAATCCCAGCCGCCACGATTTCCGGCATACAGCTCAAGGGTAGAATCTGAATAATTCCATCGAACCCTTGCTGCGCAAATTTGACGGCCGCGCCCACTGTTTCCTGACCGTGACCACCGACAAAATGACTTAGATAGGGTTTAGCCAGCTTAGGATAAGGCTTTATTGAACGATACCCTTGGGTCAAACCTTGAAAAACATGTTGTCCTACCCAGCCTGACAAATAGATTGAACGATCAACCTGAACCCCTAACCCCCCTAATTGTTTTTCGATATCGGCTGAGGAAAAGGGATCAAGGATGGTATAAATCTCTCCGACGATGCCAATACGCAGGGGCTCTGACCTTGCAGCTCCCGATAGGAAATTTTGGGTGTTTTGTCTACTACAGATCTCAATTTGCAGTGCCCGAACAACCTCCTCTAAGCCTTGATAACTCATAGTGTGGACCAACTGATCTAAAGCCTTTTGATAGAGCATTTCCGTTGCCACTTTATTTTCCAACCTTGGCCGCGCTGCATGAATTAAATCTTCTACCCTATCTATGGCAACGCTCTTTTGATAAGCAAAACGAAGTGCTTTAAAAATTCGACTCCAAGAATTCCGGGTGCCCGCTACATAGCGAATCCGCTTTGCCAAGCCTAAGATACTACCGTCCGGTGGTTCTAAAATTACTACATCATAGGAATAGCCTGCATCCTGGAGGATTTGTCGTTCTAACTCGCCATAATAACCAAAACGACAAGGCCCGCTTCCTCCCGTAATCACTATCGTATCTGCACCCCTAGTGGCAGCTTCAATATAATTTCCAAGATTGATCTTTAAGGGGAGACAAGCCGATTCCGGTGCAAGCTTGGTTCCTAAGTTAAGCGCTTGCTTACTATTTATTGGAGGAACGACGACCTCTACGTTAAGTAATTCAAAGAGCGTCTGAACTACTATCCAGACATTCCCCATGTGTGGAAACGTTAGTTTCATGCTCCATCCTCCTTACGATCATATCTAAAAAGGCTTCAAGTCTAGTCACCAAACCAGCCTCTCCGCTATGTTCATCCAAAGTTAGAAGCATATAGGGTTTACGCAGCTCTCGAGCCTTACGAGCCAACATATCCTGAATCATGGAATCTGTACCACATCCGAAACAGGAGAGATAGATAACTCCATCGATACTTTCATCGTCTACATAAGCATAGCCCGCGCCTAAAATTCGTTTGCTATGGCTCCAAAATATCTTTTTTTGCAAGCCCTTAAGGGAGTTTTCCACCACGTCTGGTGCTACCTCTTCAATCAACTTAAGCTCAGCTCTAACCCTTAATTTAGCTAATAAATTAAGATTGGCATAGTGTTCATTGATTAAATAAGCATGTCCAACCAAGGCAATCGTCGGTCGAAGCTCCTCCGATCTACACTCCATTTTGCTTGTATTGCCCTCATTTTCGTTCACCCACTCACTTTTTTCATTAAACTCTTTAGGCCTTAATAAACTCAAAGCAACGTTCTGGGGTAAGGACGTAAAACTTTCTTGGCAAAGTACTAAACTCTCCTGAAAATCCCCACCTGCACTACGCAATTCTTCATAAAGTCTTTGCCACATTAATGCTTCATTAAAAACCTTGCGAATCCTAGCTTTCTCCCTACCTAGTTTAATTCCCAAAGCGTATAGGGCTTTTAAGACTTGGCTTTGACCTTCCCGCCAATTGATAGTTACTGTTAACACAGGAAGATCAGAGTCAACAGTCGCTAAGATACTTTCCGGTATACCAAGAAGTTTAGGACAAAGGAAAGTCTGCTCCTCAACGCTGACCATCCGTGGTAGAAATACTGCCTCAACATCTTTCAAGCTTTCTATATGCCCGACTAAAAGCTTTATAGGTAGACAGGTTTCATCCTGAGCCCTTTTCAGACCTGACTCTAGGATCTGCCGCTGAGTAGGCTGTGAGGGGACAAGTTCAATTCCCAGATTATAAAAGAACCCTGCCCAGAAGGGATAAAAATCAAAATAATGTAGTGCTCGTGGAAAACCAATTTTCAATTAATTCACTCCTTGTGCCCTTGAGGCTGCCTAATCGCATCCTTTGGTTTTAAGATACTTGGTCGTTTATTCTTGATAGGGACCGGTGAACGCACTAGGATGGTACCCAAGGCTTTAATGTCCAGCGGAATCAGCGGCCATAAATAGGGCACCCCGAAGGACCTAGTTCGCCAAAGAAGGAAAAACAGCAGGATAGTTCCTATAATAAGGCCTATAAAATTAAACAGCCCGGCTAAAATTACTAAAAATAAACGAGCTAAACGATTGGCTTGAGCTAATTCGTAACTAGGTGTGGCAAAAGTGCCCACGGCCGAGAAAGCAATATACATCACAATTTCCGGTGTGAACATACCTACTTTAATCGCTACATCACCGATCATAAAAGTGGCGATCAAGCCAAGAGCTGTTCCTAAAGGAGTTGGTGTATGAATCGCGGCCATCCGCATCAGATCGATCCCGATCTCAGCAACGATGGTCTGGGGAAGAAGTCCGATTTTAGCTGGCTTAATGACACCAATAAACCCAAGAGATTCTGGAAGGAGCTGTGGATTAAGGGCTGCGCACAACCAAAGCGGCAACAAAAAGATCGAAATAAAAATACCTATAAATCTAACCCAACGCAAATATGCCCCTACCACTGGTTCCTGGCGATATTCTTCAGCGTGCTGGACATGAGACCAAAAAGTTGCTGGGGCAATAATGATACTTGGTGAAGTATCCACCATGACAAGTACATGACCTTCTAACAAATGCATAGCTGCCACATCAGGTCTTTCAGTATAACGAACTCGTGGATAAGGATTCCAGAACTTGCTCCCAAGAATAAATTCCTCAACACTTTTTTCGGCCATTGGAATCCCGTCAATTTTAATAGCTTGAAGATCCTGAAGTATTTCCTTAACCATGTCTGGATTGGTTATATCTTCAATATAGGCTAGACAAACGTCAGTTTTAGAGCGGCTCCCCACTTGAACCAGTTTCATGCGCAATTGAGGATCACGTAAGCGACGTCGAACAAGCGCAGTATTGAAAATAAGTGTTTCCGTGAAGCCATCCCGGGAACCACGGGTTACCCTCTCAATATCCGGCTCGGCTGGTTGACGTCCCGGATAGGATCTTACATCAACAATGATGGCTTGACTTTGACCCTCAACAAAGATAGCCATCGGTCCAGAAAGGATAAAGTAAAGGACTTTATCCATGGTCTGAACTTCACTCACTTGTAAATCGACAATTCGACCCTTCACTAATTTGTCTAAGGTATTAACAACCAACTCTGAGCGTTCCAAATCGATTAAGGCATTAAGCACAAAGCTAACGACATTAGAATCGACCATACCGTTCACAGAGTAAATCGCTACTCTTTTTCCACCAATGGACATCTCTCGCAGAATAATATCGAAGCTATCCGGAACCCCAAGTTGCTGATTCAAGTAATCTACATTTTCCTGATATTTCTTACTGACCGGAATATTTTTTTCACTCGCGTTAGCCATCGTTCTGCCTACTTTCGAGGTTCGATATTCGATTTTCGTGGTTCGAGTTCGGGTATTCTTTCTGGGTTTCCATAGGGATTAGAGGGTGCTTTCACTCCTAGTAGTACCGCTTAGTCGGCCAAAATCGATATTCGGACTTAGAACTTAGAACTTAGAACTTAGAACCTCTAACCTCGAGTTAGCCCTTGGGGTTAAACACTACGGATACACCGTAACCAAACAGAACTGCAGCAGCAATTCCCACCGCGCCAGCTTCTATTCCCCCAGAAAATGCCCCGATGAGTCCACGTTTAATTACAGCGTCCATAGCCCCTTTAGCTAATGTATAACCAAAACCTGACAAAGGCACTGTCGCACCAGCTCCACCTATTTTCGTTAAAGGTTGATACCAGCCTAAGGCCCCTAGGATCACGCCCCCAGTAACAAAGGTAACTAGTACATGAGCTGGGGTAATCGCTACTTTTGTTAAATCCATTAATAATTGTCCAATGACACAAATTAAGCCTCCCACTATAAAAGCAGGAATTATCATCTCGAACATCGTATTAGCCCCTTTCAGGCCTCAATGACTATGGCGTGACCGATTCCGGGAATTGACTCTCCTTGCAAAGCAGAGGTAGGGCTGTGCAGAGCACCGCTACCCACAAATAAAACCCGTTTTAATTTCCCAGATTTGAGCCTCTGCATAATGTTACCGGCAAAAACAACCGCTGAGCAGGCACAACCACTAGCCCCAGCATGAACATCTTGGCTAGGATCAAAAATCATCACTCCACAGTCGGCAAATTCAGTTCCAATGATTATCCCACTTTGTTTCAAGACTGTATGAGCCAAGGCAAGTCCCAGAGCCCCCAGATCTCCAGAGGCAATTAAATCATAATCTTGAGGCTTACAATTGAGATCCTGAAAATGATTAACTAAAGTATCTGCTACGGCAGGAGCCATTGCCGCTCCCATATTACCCACATTTTTTTCCCCATAATCCAAGACTCTGCCGATGGTTGCCGCGGTGATCCTTGGTCCAGCACCTTCTTGGGCCAGTAGCACACTTCCTGCCCCAGTGACGGTCCATTGGGCACTCATTGCCCGCTGGTTTCCCTGTTCAGTAGGTAAACGCAATTGTCTCTCTGCGCTATCATGATGACTAGATACCCCTACTAAAGCGTGTCGCGCAAACCCACCGTCAAGCAGCATACTTCCGACAGCCATACTTAAAGCCATTGTGGAACAGGCCCCATATAACCCAATGAAGGGCAGAGCCATTTTCCGCGCGGCAAAATTAGAGGACGTGATTTGATTGAGTAAATCACCTGCTAACATATAATCAATTTGATCTACGGGAACACCAGCGGTATCTATCGCACCTTGCATTGCATTTTGCAGCATTTTACTTTCCGCTAATTCCCAAGACTTCTCTCCGTTTAAACTATCCGTCCAAACTTGATCAAACGATTTCCCCAGCGGCCCTTTTCCCTCCATAGGCCCAACGATAGAATATGAAGATAAGATCACTGGAGGGTTAGCAAAAACCACCGTCTGATTTCCAACTCTTTTCAAATTCATTCTTCAAGCCCCAGTCCTTAATGTAAGAAATAATAAATAAACCCCACTATAACCGATGTGACAATTCCGTATACCAGTACAGGACCGGCTATTGTAAAAAGGCGAGCTCCAACACCCAAAACATAGCCTTCGCGTTTAAACTCTAAAGCAGGCGCAACAACAGAATTCGCAAATCCAGTCACTGGAACTATCGCTCCTGCTCCAGCGAATTTAGTAATTTCATCATAGACACCTAACCCCGTTAATAAAGCGCCTAAAAAAATCAAAACCGCTGTGGCCGCAACCGAAGCCTCGGGACGTGTTAACCCTCCGAGCACGAATAGATTACCGATTATTTGACCGATCATGCAAATTAGACCGCCGACCCAGAAGGCTCGGAACGTATTTTTCAAGACCGTTGGTTTAGGCGTAATTTGTTTGCTCAAAGCTTGATATTCCTGAGGATTAACCGCAATAGTAGGTGGACGCAGAATTTGCTTAGCCAGAATTTCCACTCCCTTCTTTAATTTGAAAATCCATAATTCATTCTAAGCTGCTTGTAAAAAGTACCTTAATAGTATGTTTCCGACATCCATGATTTATACGCAGCCTAGTGAATGTGGTAATATTAGGATATAATTTATTTAAAAGTTAGCAGGAAATTTATGGATAGCGTCGAATTTAGTATCACATAAAGATCTTTTAGGGGGGAGTGGCCAAGCTGATGGAAAAAATAATAGAGCGCCAGACCCTTTTCTTGCGCTTAGACGGAGAACTCGATCTGAAAACCGCCGAAGGTTTACGTCAAACGATTGATACAGAAATAGATCGACGGGGAATCCGCACTGTTATTCTCAATCTCCAAAAAGTGGAATTCATCGACAGCTCTGGAC
>JBAQMG010000048.1:0-2099 GCA_049302575.1 Desulfitobacteriaceae bacterium
ATATTCAATGTGTTCTATTGATCGCGAAAGGTGCTCAATTTTACCGTGACAGATGCGCTGATTCACCGTTATACCTGCGCTAACGGAACGAAATATTCACTTTTTCAGCAAACAAACACCTAGTGAATAAATTTTTCTGTATCAAGACAGTTGAGGGTGAACGTTCAAGGGACTCCCGTCCATGGTCGTCTCTGAATCAAGGGGCATGGTCCGCCGCCTAACAGAGGGTTTGCGACATCGGAGTAAATATGAATGTAGTAATCCGACGTCGCAAACCCTCAGAACGTTATGTGTAATAACGATATCGGGGTATTCTTAGGGGTCATATTATCAGGAGGTGTAGCTTTGACAGATATATCTAAGATCGATTTACTAAGGACTTTTATACTTAGCAACTTAGACAAACTTCAGAGTCAAGGTGGTGGTGGGCAGTATCCAGAATTACCAAACTACGAATTAGGTGCCCGAGACTACCTCCAATTTGCAGAAAAGGAGCTAGATGAAAACACTCCAGCAAGTCTAATTAATTGTGTAGCACATCTTAAAAGGGCTCTTGATTGTCAATTGGATACATTTTTATACGTCTATAAACTTGACAGACCTTTCCGTCAACGAAACCTCAAGATCGATAAAAAACTCAACTTTCTTAAGGAATCTGGTGTTTTTGGATCTCGTTCGTTGTCGAGATTTAACTCTATTCGGAATAGAATGGAACACACATATGAGATACCTAAAATTCAAGATTTGGATGTTTATTTTGATTTGGTGGCCGCTTTTATTGCCATGTTAGAAAGAACTATAGTATTTACATTAAATTCATCACTGGAGTATTACGTATATGAAAGTAACGAAGACATACAAAATCCAGAATCAGATAAAATTGGATTTTTCGGTATAGATTATGTTTTAGAAAATGAACCCCAAATTTGTGTCTCTTGGAATATGGGACAAGGTGATGAGAAACTGTCAGTAGACCTAAACCAATATAATGAATTCGCGTTTTTCTTTAAGGTTTTTTTATTACTATGTCAACGAGACGTGTTTGTTACTAAACATTACATTGAATCGCAACTTGCATAGATGGTATTTTTAGGGATGGAAATTAGGGATGTCGTTACTACACATAACAGAGTGTTACCAAAATCTGAGAGTATATGAATGTAATAACCAGACTTCGGTAACACTCGGGACGTTATATGACATCGTACGCAATGGGGTCGAGGGCTAATGGGTCGATTTTCTAGAGAATAACTACACAGAAGGTGAAAAATATATGATTGATGTTTATCGTAATCCGCGCACGCACAATTATGATAAAAATATCTCAGTAGATGAATGGAAGGAGATTCTTTGCTTACCCAAAATTCAGGACGATGATAACATACTGTCTGCTCTTGAAAAATGGTATCTGGCGCCTGATAACACTGCTTCGTGTAAATCGCTGGAAGAACGATACGGACGAGATTCCAATTTTTTCAGTGTTCAGAATCGCAGGCTCGGGCAATTTGCGGTTAAGCATCTTAAGCGATTTAGGCTTATAGGTGACAATGACAAAGAGACATACTGGGGCATTGCTTGGATTGAACTGAAAAAAGAAAAAGGAATATATACTGTTCGTCTACGTCCGGAACTTGTCGATGCAATTAAAGCGCTTGGATTATTCGCGAAAGATACAGGCTATGCAGTTAATCAGTATCTGCAGAAACATGACTTAAGTCAAGAGAAGCGATTTGAATTTTTACATGAGAAGTGCGAGAAACCTCCATTATCAGAACGGACAACGAAGTCTTATCCTCGTGATCCTGTCGCCGCTAAAAGAGCATTATGTCATGCAGCATTTACATGTGAATTTGTTGCTTCACACGATACTTTTCCAAGGATGATTGATGGACTTCCATATGTTGAAACGCACCATCTTGTACCGTTGAAGTATGCGGATCGTTTCGACATATCGATTGATGTGCCCGAAAACTGTAGATGATAAAATGAATTTGACAGAAAACGATAAATAAGAATTGACAGTTTTCACCTAATAAATGTAAGAAAGGACTTAAATCAACTGGAAATTAATCTTCCTTCCTTTGATGGAGCTTTCACAA
>JBAQMG010000049.1:0-3410 GCA_049302575.1 Desulfitobacteriaceae bacterium
GAGAGCATTCGTTACATTGGCAAGGAGTAGTTCAACAAGCTCTGCAAGAGGCTAAACTAGATTATACCGAGCTTTCGGCGGTTGCAGTTACTTATGGGCCGGGGCTAGTCGGCTCACTATTAGTTGGGGTTTCTGCGGCTAAAGCTTTAGCCTATGCCTTGGGTATCCCTTTGCTTGGCGTAAATCATCTGGAAGGGCATATTTATGCCAACTTTCTGCATACACAAGATTTGGATTTTCCCTTGTTGACCTTGTTAGTTTCAGGTGGACATACGCATTTAATTCTTTTTAGAGGGCATGGAGATTACCAAGTGTTGGGTCAAACTAGGGATGACGCAGCTGGTGAAGCCTTAGACAAGGTTGCGAGGACTCTTGGTTTAGGTTACCCTGGAGGACCACAGATCCAAAGTAAGGCAAGGGAGGGAGATGCGACAGCCTTTAATTTTCCGCGGGCCATGTTAGAACCTGGTAGTTTGGATTTTAGTTTTAGTGGGATGAAATCGGCAGTCTTAAATACGTTGAATTCTGCGCAAATGAAAGGACAGGAATTAAACGTAGCTGATTTAGCAGCCTCCTTTCAACAAGCAGTTGTCGATGTTTTAGTTCGCAAAACCAAATTGGCTTTAAAACAAACTGGGGTAAAAACTCTTTTGTTGGCTGGTGGGGTTGCGGCTAACGAACTACTGCGGGATACTCTTACTCTGGAATTAGATCAATTACAGATTCGCTTAGTTTATCCTCCTCCTTTATTTTGCACTGACAATGGCGCGATGATTGCCACTGCAGGACATTACCGTTATCTAGCTGGAGATTTTGCTCCATGGACTCTGAATGCTATACCTGGTTTAAATTTAGTCTAATACTTGAAGACAAAGGCGGAGCTAAAACCACTTTCTCTAAAAAAGATTTAGCGGATTCCACGAATGAGGATGTTCGGGATTATTAACTTTGGATATAATGGGACAAACGTAAAGTTTTAATTTGAGGTGATAAGATGCATTCTAACTTACGCAGTTTCATCAATACTTTGCAAAGAGAAAAGCTTATAATTGAGATAGAGACTGAAGTAGACCCTTACCTAGAACTCGCTGAAATTCATCGGCGAGTGATTGAAAATGAAGGTCCAGCCTTATTCTTTAAAAACGTTAAAGGGAGTAAATTTCCGGTAGTCACTAATCTCTTTGGAACTAGGAAACGAGTAGATTTAGCAGTCGGAGCAAAACCCGAAAAAATCGTCCAACGTGCGGTTTCAACCCTACATCAACTCCTACCTCCCAAGGCTAAGGTTCTCTGGCAGGAAAGAGCTTGGCTTTTAGACCTTGCCAAGAGTGGCTTAAGAAATGTTTCAGCCCACAAAGCACCTGTTCTGGAAGTTTGCGAAAAAAACTTTAAGCTTAGCAATCTTCCCATTTTGACAAGTTGGCCTGAAGATGGGGGCCCCTTCGTAACCTTACCTTTAGTTTATACAGAACATCCCACAACCCTCGAGCATAATCTGGGGATGTACCGGATTCAGATACACGGTCCACAGAAAACTGGCATGCACTGGCAAATTCACAAGGGAGGCGGTTTTCACTATTATGAGGCAGAGCAACTCAAACAGGATTTGCCGACAACTCTCTTTTTAGGTGGACCACCTGCTTTAATCCTTGCAGCCATCGCTCCTTTACCGGAAATGCTCCCGGAACTGTTGTTTACCTCCTTTTTATTGGGTGAAAAGTTGCCAAGGGTGAGCGTCCCAGGCTATCCTCACCCCTTAATTGCCGAGGCGGAATTCGCCTTGTGTGGTTCCGTTCCAGCCCATGTTCGCGAACCAGAAGGCCCCTTCGGAGACCATTATGGCTATTATTCTTTAAAACATGATTTTCCGATCTTTAATATTCAGGCACTTTACCATCGTAAAGATGCGATTTATCCAGCTACAGTGGTCGGCAAACCACGCCAGGAAGATTATTTTATTGGAGAATACCTACAAGCCTTATTAGCCCCTGTTTTTCCTGTTGTAATGCCAGGGGTCAAAGCTTTATGGACTTATGCGGAGACTGGGTTTCATTCTTTGGCTGCAGCTATTGTTAGAGAAAGCTATCCTCGGGAAGCCTTAGCCCATGCTTTTCGTATTTTAGGGGAGGGTCAATTAACGTTGACCAAATTTTTAATGGTTACTGATGTGACCCTTAACCTACATAATTTCTCATCTCTTTTAGAAAATGTTCTAGTCCGCTTTGAGCCGGAACGTGACTTATTTATTCTTAATGAAACATCGATGGATACCTTAGATTATACTGGTAGACGTCTGAACCATGGTAGTAAAGCAATTATGTTGGGTTTAGGTAAGCCTAAGCGGGAATTGCCGATTCAATACCAAGGTCAATTACCACCGAGTCTAAAGCATATTCGAGCCTTTTGTGCTGGTTGTCTGATGATTTCTGGGCCAAGCTTTACGGATAGCCCAAATTTGGGTGCTGACTTTTTACAGCTTGTCAAGACAAATACAGACTTAAACCAATGGTCCTTAATTATTCTCCTTGATGATCTAAACAAAGACTTAGACCAAACTAGTTTTCTCTGGCAGGTTTTTACTCGTTTTGATCCAGCTTTGGATATGTATATCACAGCAGAACTCATTAGAAATCACCAGGTGTACCATGGCCCGGTCATTATTGATGCACGCATGAAACCAGACTATCCTGGGGAAGTACTTCCAGACGAGAACACTATTAAATTAGTGAACAAACGCTGGCGAGAATACCGAATTCCGAGAAGAGAGGATGATTAGCAAAGCTTATTCTTCATCGATTATTTCTTTCAAAATATGTTGTAGCGAGGCATATAGTGTAGATGTTCTCTCAACTTTCTTTATAATCTCGTCTTTTTTGGAAGTTAATTCGAAAATTTCATCTTCCATATTTGAGATTTTAATTTGATTATTTAACAATTGGCGATTAGCTTCTTCTTCTCTTTTTCGGATGTCTTCCTGCGCCTCGTTAAGCAGTGCTATTACCTCCAATTGAGCTGAACTTAAAAGTTCCTCGGCTTTATGTTCTGCATCTTCTTGCACTTGTTTGGCAATTCTTTGGGCACCAATGAGAGCATCGCGTAAATCAGATTCCATTTTCTCATAATTCTTTAGACGATTTCCCCATTCGGTATTTTGTTCTCTAAGACTGTTTAATTGAAGTTTCATCTCTTTAATAGCAGCATTTGAATCTGTCACCATACTTGAGATTTCTGCCCAAGATTGTTCAACCTCTACTCTATCATAGCCACGCAGGACTCGCTTGAAATCAGGTCGTTCTAAGTTCATTTTAGACACCTCTTCACTCTTTTTTCCTTCAGTGTATCATGTACATAAGATTATGGAAAGTTCAGAATAATAGGATTGTATTATTCTGAATAAAGCACCTAAATAG
>JBAQMG010000050.1:0-7457 GCA_049302575.1 Desulfitobacteriaceae bacterium
AATCCGAATCCCTTTACGGATGTAGAGTGCGCCTACTCCTTTGGGGCCATAGATTTTATGACCAGAAATCGTCAGCAAATCAACCTTTAGTTTCTCAACATTCACAGGAATCTTTCCTAAGGTCTGAACTGCATCGACGTGAAAAGCAGCCCCATGCGATCTAACTAGCTTACCAATTTCCTCAATCGGCTGAATCGCTCCAACTTCGTTATTAGCATGCATAACGCTGACCAAAATTGTGTCAGAACGTAACGCCTTAACAACCGAATCTACCTCGACAATTCCTTCAGCGTTGACCGGCAGTAGGGTCAGTTCGTACCCCATCTTCTCTAAATATTCAGCTGTTTCTAAAACAGCGTGATGTTCGATAGCCGAAACGATTAAGTGTTTGCCTTGACTCCGCCTAGACTCAGCAATTCCGAGAATAGCCAGATTATCTGCTTCTGTTCCTCCACTGGTAAACGTAATTTCCTCTGGCTTAGCACCTATTAGTTTAGAGACCTGAAGCCTTGCTTCCTCTAAGGCCTGTTTAGCCTCCCGACCAAAGCCATGAATGCTAGAAGGATTACCATATTTCTCAGTGTAATAAGTCAGCATTAATGTAGCAACTTCCACATCAACTGGGGTAGTCGCACTATGATCTAAGTAAACTCTCCTCATACAAATCCCCTTTTCGACATTCGCTATTCGATATTCATAGCGCTGAGCGCATCTATGACCACGTACTTCGGGCCATGGACCTCTCGAACTACGAACCTCGAACTACGATTAAATGTAATACATGTATAGATTATCTGATTTCTTTTTAGCTGCATCTTCGACCATATCCGCTAATGTTATAGAGTCAAGAACATCGGCAATGGAGTCCCGCACTTTTTCCCAGATCGTTCTAGTTACACAAAATTCAGCCTTTAGGCAACTCTCA
This sequence comes from Desulfitobacteriaceae bacterium, assembly GCA_049302575.1. Taxonomy (GTDB): domain Bacteria; phylum Bacillota; class Desulfitobacteriia; order Desulfitobacteriales; family Desulfitobacteriaceae; genus JBAQMG01. Next base: position 926 of record JBAQMG010000050.1, read on the forward strand.
GGATCCTCTTCCGAGACACAATCAACTGGGGCTATGGGGCCTTCTAAAACCCTGATAATGTCCCCCACTCTGATCTTCTCAGGTTCTCTACCTAATACATATCCACCTTGCGCACCACGAACACTTTTTACCAGTCCAGTCTTACGCAAACCAGAAATGAGTTGTTCAAGATAATGTTCCGAGATTCCCTGTCGTTCGGCAATACTTCTCAAAGATATAGGACCTTCACCCATATGTTGGGCTAAATCAAACATAGCCTTTACTCCGTAACGACCTTTGGTCGAGAGTTTCAAATACCCTCACCTCTTTTCCCCTAAACTTTAACTTACTTCGACTTAAATTTCGACTTAGATTACATATATCTTATTGAAACACTCGGGATTTGTCAAGTCTATTTCCGACAATTTTATTTATTTTTTACTCCACGTTAGTTAATTAATTCATAATTGTGCCTTGTGCCTTGTGCCTTGCTCTCCGAGTTTCTTACTTCGCAATTCGTGCCTCGTGCCTCACCATTGGTCCTTCCTCTTAGCTCTGCTATAATATAAATCAGAAGCCGAAGGCTGGCTGGATAAGAAGTTAGAGGCTGGAGGCCAGATGAATGCACGAGAGGTGCTAAGTTGAACTTCGAACCTCGAACTTGGCCTCTGGTAAATGAAAGGACAATAAAACGATGGATCTTTTCTCTGCCTCCTTTAAACGTGATCAAGTGGCTCCGCTCGCCGACCGTATGCGACCACGAACTTTGGAAGACTATATCGGACAAGACCATATTCTTGGCCCTGGGAAACTCCTTAGACGCGCCATCGAAGCCGACAGGGTGACCTCTCTCATTTTATATGGACCACCCGGAACCGGCAAAACCTCTCTGGCTTATGTAATATCTTCTAGAACATCCTCTAACTTTATCCGTATTAACGCCGTGAATACGGGAGTTAAAGAACTTAGAGAGCTCATTCAAAACGCCACTGAGCAACTCCACCTCTATGCAAAACGCACCTTAGTTTTTTGTGATGAAGTTCATCGTTTTAATAAAGGTCAACAAGATGCCTTATTACCGGCAATTGAGGAAGGTACGATCACCTTCATAGGGGCTACCACTGAAAATCCATATTTCGAAATTAATCCCGCCCTCATCAGCCGCTCCACCCTTGTTCGTTTGGAAATCCTCACTAACCCTGATATTCGGCGCGCACTCGAAGCCGCTTTAAAGGATCGGGAGAGGGGTCTGGGAAATTACAAAGCCGAGATTCAGCCTGAAGCTTGGGAGCATTGGCTAAACTATGCCAATGGGGATCTGCGTCGAGCGCTAAACGCACTAGAACTAGCCGTTTTAACGACGACTCCAAAGGAAGGTATCCGACACATCGATTTGAAAATTGCCGAAGAATCCATTCAGCAGAGGGCAATTCGCTATGATAAAACCGGAGATAATCATTATGACATCATTTCCGCTTTTATCAAAAGTATGCGTGGCTCCGACCCTGACGCTGCTCTCTATTGGTTAGCCGTTTTGTTAGAAGCTGGGGAAGACCCCCGTCTTATCATGCGCCGAATCATAGTTCATGCTTCAGAGGATGTAGGTTTAGCCGATCCCCTTATTATGCTTCAAGCTCAGGCTGCGGCTAATGCCTTAGAGTGGTTGGGCCTACCTGAGGCCCGAATCCCTATGGCTCAAGCCGTCTTAGCCATTGCTAGTGCTCCCAAAAGCAATAGTGTGATCGAGGGTATTAATCGCGCGATGGCTTTTGTCAAAGATCAAGCTAAAACAGAAGTACCTATCCACTTAAGGGATACAAGTTACAAAGGCGCAAAAAAACTAGGAAATGGGCAGGATTATCTTTATCCCCACGACTTCTCCGGACACTGGGTTAAACAAACTTATCTTCCTCAAGCCGTAGAAGGTCAAGTATTTTACACACCCTCTGAAATGGGAAAAGACCAAAGTATCAAGAACAACAGTAAGGAATGAAGTTAAGTAAAAACACCCTGGCTTACTTTAGTAGCCAAGGTGTTTTGTACGAGTTCATTCATGCTATTGGGTAACCCTCCATTGGCGGTAAGTCTCAGTAGATCATCAGACATGAGTATCTAGCATTTTTACCAAGTCAGCTTTAGAACGGAACCCCACAATTTTATCGATCAGCTTACCCTCTTTAAAGATTCCGAGGGTTGGGATACTCATGACTCCATATTGACTGGCAATTGGGCCATTCTCGTCGACATTGAGTTTTCCGACAGTTACTTTTCCAAGATATTCGTCAGCCAACTCCTCAACAATGGGAGCCACCATACGGCAGGGGCTACACCAAGGTGCCCAGAAATCCACTAAAACAGGCGTTGTGGAAGTTAAAACTTCCCCATCCCAATTGGCTGTTGAAAAGATTTTTACATTTGCTCCTGACATAAAAATACCTCCTTAATTTCCTACTAATTTTATTTAACAAATTTAGTGAGTACACTGATGAGCTCCTCGATTGCATTGTCTTTATTGTTATTTTCGACCGCGGCAAGCAAGCATCGTTTGGAATGATTTTCAAACACAATAGTTCCCACCTTATGAATTGCCGCACGGACTGCAGATACTTGAATTAAAACATCAACACAATATTTATCATTGTCTATCATGCGCTGCAATCCTTTAACCTGACCTTCGATTTTTTTGAGACGACGAAGCAGGTCTTCTTTTGAGTTTGCAAAAGGGGTTGTGTTCACGAATATCCCTCCGATACCCTAAGGGGGTAGTTGTAATTCTTATTATACTAACAAGTTTACCCACTGTCAAAGGGTTATTATGCTCTTTAACTATATTATTTTGTACTTATTGCTGGATTATCCGTTTTAATGTGTAATTCTCTTAATTGTTTAGCCGCAACTGGTGCTGGGGCATGTGTAAGTACACAAGAAGCACTCTGAGTTTTAGGAAAGGCTATGACATCTCGGATATTTTCTCTTTTGGTCAAGAGCATAATCATTCTATCCAAACCAAAGGCAATTCCACCGTGCGGCGGTGTGCCATATTCAAAGGCCTCTAAAAGGAAACCGAATTTTGTGACAGCTTCTTCTGTAGATAAACCTAATAAACTAAACATCTGCTCTTGAACTTCACGACGATGAATCCTAATACTACCTCCGCCAAGCTCTACGCCGTTTAAGATTAAGTCATAGGCTTGGGCACGTGCTTTGAGGGGTTCTGTTGAGATCAAGGACAAATCCTCTTCCATCGGTGCTGTAAAAGGGTGATGAATCGCCACATAACGTTTTTCTGTCTCATCATATTCTAAGAGTGGAAATTCAGTAACCCAGAGAAAATTGAGTGCTCCCTCCTGAATGAGGTTAAGGCGTTTAGCCAATTCTAAACGCAAATGACCCAAGGCATCAGCAACCACTTTACCTTGATCAGCTACGAAAAAGAGAATATCACCCGTTTCCCCACCTAAACCCTTAATGAGTAAACCCAGTTGTCCCTCACTGAAAAATTTGGCAATCGGGGACTTGATTCCTTCTTCGGCGAGCACGATATAAGCCAAACCTTTAGCTCCATAAGTATTAACAAATTTTACTAAGTCATCCAATTCACGTCGCGGCATTTTGGCACACCCTTTGGCACAAAGCCCTTTGACTCTTCCCCCTTTGGCCAAAACGTCCACAAAGACTTTAAAATCAGAGTCTTTTACAAAATCAGCAACATCCATGAGCTCCATCCCGAAGCGCGTATCTGGTTTATCAGAACCATAGCGTTCTATGGCCTCGAAATGCGTTAAGCGTGGAAAGGTTTTAGCAAGGGTTTGACCCACCGTCTCGGCAAAGATGTTAGCCATCAATTCTTCCATCATTGGTAAAATGTCTTCGATTTCCACAAAAGACATTTCGATATCTAACTGAGTGAACTCCGGTTGACGATCAGCACGTAAGTCCTCATCCCGAAAGCAACGCACAATCTGGAAATACTTTTCCATTCCCGAGGCCATCAAAAGTTGTTTAAAAATTTGCGGTGACTGGGGCAAAGCGTAAAATTCCCCTGAATGAACTCGACTGGGTACCAGATAATCACGAGCACCCTCGGGAGTTGACTTGGTCAGCATAGGTGTTTCGATTTCCAAGAAGCCTCTACCATCAAAAAAGTTGCGCATGATTTGAGTCACGCGATGCCTAATCCGAAATACCTCTTGCATCTCAGGACGACGCAAATCCAAATAACGATGTTTGAGCCTAACTGTCTCATCAACCTCCACATTATCCAAAATATAAAAGGGCGGAGTTAGCGCTCCATTAAGAATTTTCAGGGTTTCCGCTACAACTTCAATTTCTCCAGTTGCTAAATTATCATTCACAGTTCCTTCAGGCCTGGCAGTTACACTACCATAGATTGAAACAACAAACTCTGAACGTAAACTCTCTGCTAATGAAAAACCATTGCTAAGCATTTCCGGGTGAAATACCACTTGAACCAAACCTGAACGATCGCGCAAATCTACGAAAATTAACCCGCCATGATCTCGGCGTCGTTGAACCCAGCCGAGCAGCCGAACTTTACTGTCCAATTGTTGCAGGCTGATTTTTCCGGCCTCAAATCTCTCTGCTAATAATGTCATTGTGTTACACCCTCTCTATAATTATGGCTTAAAGTAATCTGAGCCTCCGGTAAAGAAATTTCGAACTGCTCTCCTAGTTTTAAGTCTCGCACAACTAGGATCTGTTTACTCAATTCTTCCTCACCCAAGAGCAGAGCATACCTTACCCCAAGTCGGTCTGCAGCCTTTAACTGCGCCTTAAGACTTCTACTTAACAAATCAATACTTACGGGAATTTTATCCTGCCGTAATTTACTGACTAGCGCAAACCCCACTCTTTGGGCCTCTTCTCCCAAAGCGATCAACATCGCAAACCCTGCTTCCCCAGACTCCGGTAGCTTTTTCTGAACCTCAAGCGCAGCCAGCACCCGTTCCATGCCCATGGCAAAACCAATTCCTGGTGTAGGTGGTCCACCAATCTCTTGAATCAAGCCATCATAACGGCCTCCACCACAGATCGCACTTTGAGCCCCAAGCTCCTCTACCACGACTTCAAAGGCTGTTTTTCGATAATAATCTAAACCCCTGACCAAACGTGGATTTATTTTAAAGACTACCCCTGCTGCCTTCAATAGCTCTTTTAATTGGTTAAAGTGGGCACTACAATCCTCACAAAGCAAATCCAAAGTCGTTGGAGCACCTTCGGTAAGCTCCTGACAATTTGGATTTTTACAATCGAGAATGCGCATCGGATTACGCTCAAATCTTGCTTGACAATCCCCGCATAATTGATCACGACGCACAGCCAAGAAGGCCTGAAGTTTTTGACTGTGTTGGGTACGACAACCTGGGCAACCCACTGAATTAACATGAACTTCTAAGCCAGTTAAACCCAGACGCCGATAGAGATCCCAAACTAGACTAATCACCTCGGCATCCACGACGGGCTTATCCGCCCCCAGAACTTCCACTCCGAATTGATGAAATTGCCGGAAACGACCAGTTTGCGGGCGTTCATAACGAAACATGGGTCCTAAATAATAAAGTTTAAGAGGTAGATTGCCAGCATAGAGTTTATCCTCCACATAAGCACGGCAGACCGAGGCCGTCCCTTCGGGGCGGAGGGTCATCGAACGTTCGCCCTTGTCTAAAAAAGTATACATCTCTTTGTTAACGATATCCGTCGTTTCGCCAACGCCTCTTTGAAAGAGCTCAGTGGCCTCGAAAATAGGGGTGCGAATTTCCGAATACCCATATTCTTGACAAACTGAACGAATCATTTCCTCAAAATAGTGCCATTTTTCGATAGCACCCGGTAACAAATCTTGCGTTCCTTTCGCCCGTTGAATTACCATGGAATTCCCTCCTTTTACGAAAACTTGAAGTTTTATACTCTTCCCCTCGTGAAAACATAAAAAAAGCCCCTGTCCCTGCTCAACGCAAGGGACGGGAACTCCCGTGGTGCCACCCTAATTGACGAACTGATCCGCCCACTTTTTTGGTCAATAACGCAACCAACCGCCCAGCTTACCCTACTCCGGCTGTTCTACTAAGAGTCCCCACAGACCGGTTCCAGTCTCGCCGATCCTCCCTGAAGTGGAAATCAACTTAGCCTTTTCCAAAGCTATCCCTAAGTATGTTGGATATACAATATTATGTATGTCATAATATCAGAATTCTCAAGGAGTTGCAACTGAGAAGTTCGAGACACGAGGCTCGATAGATAACGAGTTTCGCGCCTCTCTTAGCGCAGAAAAGGATTACTTGCCTTTTCTCTCCCAATAGTTGTTTCCTCTTGATGCCCTGGCAAAACTCTGGTTTCCACAGGTAAGCTCAATAACTTTTCTCTTACTCCGCGCAGAAGTTGTTCCAGCGAGCCCCCTGGAAAATCAGTCCGACCAATGGAACCTGCAAACAGAGTATCCCCACTAAATAAAGCTTCTCTGGTCAAAAAGCAGACACAACCCTGTGAATGGCCCGGAGTCGCTATTACCGTGATTGACTCCTTACCCACGGTT
>JBAQMG010000051.1:0-68655 GCA_049302575.1 Desulfitobacteriaceae bacterium
CCTCCAGCTTCCTTTGGATTCCCCTCGCGGTGGACACCCTTGCTCTTGGCTAATGGTTGGCAACTACAAGCCCCCATAGTGGACTTTCACCACCGAGTTAATCGTCATGCGTGGCGCACATAAAAAACACCTATCAGTTTAACTGACAGGTGTTGATAAGCTTAACGTGGCCCAACGATTAATTTAATTGCCGTCCGCTCTTCTCCGTCAATTAGAATGTCTGTGAACGCTGGTACGCAGACAAGATCAACACCACTAGGAGCAACAAATCCGCGGGCTATTGCCACTGCCTTAACGGCTTGGTTTATGGCCCCTGCCCCAATGGCTTGCAACTCGGCGCCTCCTTTTTCTCGCAAAACTCCTGCAAGTGCACCCGCTACAGAATTCGGACTAGATTTAGCTGATACTTTTAATACATCCATTAACTACATCCTCCTGCTCTAACTTTTTACATGTATTTCCACTAGATCATAATACATGTATTCTATAAAGACCAAAAAAATCCTTTATTTTAAAATGTAAAATCTTCAGATTCTTTAGATATTAATTCTAAAATATTTAGAGTGCAGTAGATCGTTGGATATTTTTAATGTACCTAGCTTTGCCATTTTCCTCATCAATATCTAGGACGACAGCATTTAATTGTAAAGGTCCTCCAGCTATTTCAAATTTAACGGGTAATTGGGTCAAAAATCGATTAATAATAACTTCTTTTTTAATTCCTAGGACAGAATTCAGGGGACCTGTCATCCCTACATCGGTAATATAGGCCGTATTTTGCTCCAATATGCGAGCATCTGCAGTTTGAATATGGGTATGTGTACCAAGCACAGCACTAACCTTACCGTCTAAAAACCAACCTAAAGCTACCTTTTCTGACGTAGCTTCGGCATGAAAATCAACAATAATAATTGGTGTCTCCTGACAAATTATATTTATACAACGAATTGCTCCGCTAAAAGGGTCATCTAAGGTGGGGAGAAAAATCCGCCCTGAAAGATTCAAAACCGCGATTTTCCGGCCTAATTTGTGAATATAGCCATAGCCTCTTCCTGGCGCACCTGCAGGATAATTTGCTGGTCGAATTAGTCTTGATTCATTATCAATATAATTAAAAATCGAACGCTGATCCCACACGTGATTACCCATAGTTAAAAAATCTATGCCGAAATCATAAAGTTCTTGAGCCACATCCTTAGTTAAACCGTTTCCTCCAGCCGCATTCTCTGCGTTAGCTATAGTAACATCGATAGCTAATTCTTCTTGAAGTGGTTTCAAAAGGGCTCGAACTGCTTCTCTACCAGGTTTAGCGACAATATCCCCAATGAAGAGCACCTTCACAATATGTCACACCTTCCTCAATATGCGCTGAAGTATAATTATTTATTCGGCGTAAGATTTATAAAATCCTTCTTAAAAAGGAAGCAGGCAGTTATTAACTACCTGCTTCCTTTTTAAGATTAAATCATTTTTTAATGTTTACTTGGCGTAATCAACTGCTCGAGTTTCTCTAATAACTACTACTTTTATTTGGCCAGGATATTCAAGTTCTTCTTCTATGCGTTTACTAATTTCTCTCGCTACCCTCGGTGCAAGTAAATCATCAATTTTATCAGGTTTTACAATGATGCGAATTTCACGTCCCGCTTGAATGGCATAACATTTTTCCACACCTTCAAAGGATTCCGCAATTTCCTCTAGTTTTTGTAAACGCCTAATATAGGATTCAAGTGTTTCGCGACGAGCTCCCGGTCTGGCAGCCGAGACAGCATCTGCTGCCGATACTAAAACAGCCACGATAGTCTTCGCTTCGACATCACCATGATGAGCCTCGATGGCATGAATAACATCCCAAGATTCCTTATATTTTTTTGCCAAATCAACGCCGATTTCTACATGAGTACCTTCTGTATCATGATCTGTGGCTTTACCTAAATCATGTAATAAACCAGCTCGTCTAGCCAGTTGAACATCGGCTCCCAACTCTGCAGCCATTAAGCCAGCTAAAAAAGAAACCTCGGTGGAGTGTTTTAAAACATTCTGACCGTAACTAGTACGAAACTTAAGACGACCCAAAAGCCTGATTACCTCAGGATGTAAACCATGAACCCCTGTTTCGAAGGTCGCTTGTTCACCTTCTTCGCGTATCTTTTGCTCAACTTCTTTTTGTGCTTTTTCAACCATTTCTTCAATACGAGCGGGATGGATACGTCCGTCGACGATTAATTTTTCTAGAGCTATCCGAGCTACTTCACGCCGAATAGGATCAAAACCAGATAAAATAACCGCTTCTGGAGTATCATCAATAATCAAATCAATCCCAGTCAAAGTTTCTAGCGTTCGAATATTCCTACCTTCGCGGCCAATAATTCTCCCCTTCATTTCGTCACTGGGAAGAGCAACTACCGAAACGGTAGTTTCGGCAACATGATCAGCTGCGCAACGCTGTATTGCCAAAGCAATAATATTTTTGGCGCGTTTTTCGGCCTCTTCTTTGGCCTTAGATTCAATCTCTTTGATCATAATAGCTGATTCATAGCGAACTTCTTCTTCGACACTGCTGAGTAGTAGCTGTTTGGCCTCTTCTGATGTGAGTCCGGATAAACGTTCGAGTTCTGCATGTTCTTTACCTACTAATTGAGCTAATTCATCCTTTTGTTTCTCGACGTCGCTTTCCTTCTGATGTAAATTGTCTTCTTTACGTTCCATGGATTCCATTTTGCGATCTAAAGTCTCTTCCTTTTGGACAAGACGGCGTTCTAAGCGTTGTAGCTCATTTCGTCTTTCACGAGTTTCTTTCTCAACTTCATTACGAAGAAGCATCACTTCTTCTTTAGCCGCAACTACCGCTTCCCTCTTTTTGGCCTCAGATTCAGACTGAGCATTCAGGACAATTCGTTTACCTTCTTCTTCAGCTGATGAAATGGCCTTTTCAGCTGTAGTTTTACGAACAGTCCAACCAACATACCCGCCAATACTTAATCCCAGAATCAAACATACTGCTGAAATAATTACACCTGTAGTTCCCACGAACTCACCTCCTTTTACAATAACATACTTAAATAAAAAAGAAAAAACTGGTTAGAACCAGTCTTTATTAAAGCATAACCTTAAAGACCAAGGAATAATATCCTTGTACTTCCTACAATTCTTCGCTCGCTAGTTAAAACCCCCATATTTTAGCCTAACAATGACGAAATCTATAAGAAAAACCTTTAAAGGTTTACGTTAACAGAGACAGGTCTCTGCCAACAATTCTAATTACTTTTGCAAATAATGTCAAGTTACTAATTTCTCATTAATGGAGTTCGATAGAACTTCATTAATCATTTCATAGGGATATCCTAAACGTGCTAACTTTGCACCTACTTTATGTTGCAAAAAAATATCTTGGGGGATTTTGTTATAAGCCTTATTGCATGCTGTTTGTTTAGCAAAACGTTGGCTTTCTCGATCCAAAATTTGTTGGGCTAGCTTCATACATAGTTGTAATTCTTGTTCTAATGTATAGGAATTATCCAGAACTTCATCCACTAAAATTTTATCTAGACCGCGCAACCACAGATCTTGCCGGATTTTCAATCTTGAGTGACGTCCAGAACGCCTTTGACAATAGTCCATCGCCAAACGAAAATCGTTAATATATCCCCACTCGATTAACTTTAAGATTATTTCGGCACTCTCTTTAGGTGCAATTTTTTTATCTTGAAGACGCTTTTCCATTTCATATTGAGTTACGGATCTTCTAGACAAAATGTCTAAAGCAATGTTCATAGCACTTTTCATAGTATCAGTTTTCTTCGGTAGCTTCTTCTTCATCAGCTGGTGCAGCTAGAACTGTTTGACTCATATTGGTTCTAATGCGTTGTTCTATTTCAGCAGAAATAACAGGATGTTGGCGCAAAAAGTCCTTGACATTCTCTCTTCCTTGTCCCAGACGCTCACCGTTATAAGAATACCAAGCACCTGATTTATTGATAATCTCCATCTCTGTACCGACATCAACAATACAGCCTTCGCGTGATATTCCTTCTCCGTACATAATATCAAAGTCAGCTTGTTTGAAAGGAGAAGCCACTTTGTTTTTGACTACTTTAACTCTCGTGCGGTTCCCGATCATTTCTTGACCCTGTTTTAAAGTTTCCTGTCTACGTACATCCAAGCGAATACTGGCATAAAACTTCAAAGCTCGCCCACCTGTGGTCGTCTCTGGACTGCCAAACATAACGCCCACTTTTTCACGAATTTGATTTATGAAAATTACACAAGTATTACTTTTACTAATGGCTCCTGTAAGCTTCCTTAAAGCCTGGGACATTAGACGGGCATGTAGTCCAATGTGTGAGTCCCCCATTTCACCTTCGATTTCAGCCCTAGGAACAAGAGCAGCGACAGAGTCTATAACAATGATGTCCACAGCACCACTCCGTACTAAAGCTTCGCAAATTTCTAAGGCTTGCTCACCAGTATCTGGTTGAGATATAAGTAAATCATCAGTATTAACACCCAAGGCTTTGGCATAAATAGGATCTAAAGCATGTTCAGCATCTATGAAAGCAGCAATTCCACCCAATTTTTGAGCCTCTGCCGCAATATGTAAAGCTACTGTAGTTTTCCCTGAAGACTCTGGACCATAAATTTCAATGACTCGACCACGGGGTACACCACCAACGCCTAAAGCAATATCTAAGGATAAGGCTCCCGTCGGAATAACCTCCACCACCATACTAGCAGAAGCTTCACCTAATCTCATGATTGACCCTTTGCCAAATTGTTTTTCAATCTGTCCCATTGCTACAGAAAGCGCCTTTAACTTATCCATTTCAGCCATCTGACATCCTCCTTTTGTTTTAGAAACGTAGTGAATTGGTTCAGCTTAAGCTGAACATCAATTAAGTAGAATTATAGAATCAACTTTTTCCGAGGGGAAACACTTGTTCGATTTATTATAATCCTGCCAACTTAAACTTGTCAATTAGAAGTGTATAAACCGACATTCTCATTGATAATATTTTAATTTTCTCCAAAGTTTTCTGTATTGTTGATCTAAAATAGGTTGAGCGTGACAACACTCAACCTATTTTAGAACCTATTTATAACAACTTCAAAGAAACTACTTTTTCTACCGCGCCTTTGCTGGCTCAACGCTAACTTTTCGTCCCTTAATCATATTTTGGTGCATACAGCTTAAAACCCGATTGGCATGTTCTGCAGGAACTTCAACAAAGGTAAACTTTTCATAAATATTAATCATACCAATAATATTACCTGGTATTCCGCTCTCGTCGGCGATCCAACGAACAATATCTTGCGGTCTGATTTGTTGAATACGTCCGATATTCATAAAGAGTCTAACCATTCCAGTGGATGCGCCTGTATTAGCCAAGTTTTCAGCGTTTTCCTCATCATCACGTTCTTCTATAGCAGCACCTTCGACTGCATACTTAAGTGCTGCAGCCGCTACATCAGTTGAATCATATTCTTCAAGTAGCGTACTAACAATTGAACGATAGGTTCCTAAATGATTACTCTGCATCAATTTTATTAACTGGTTTTTAAGGTTATCAGCTTGGCGATCACTGATATCAGCCAGGGAGGGAAGTTCTTGACGCTGAATGCGTGTCTTAATTAATTGCTCAATTAATCTTAATTGACGATACTCACGGGAAGATATTAAAGTAATGGCCTTTCCCTTACGCCCAGCACGTCCAGTTCGCCCAATTCTATGAACATACGATTCAGGATCCTGTGGAATATCGAAGTTAATCACATGTGTAACATTATCGATATCCAAACCGCGGGCTGCTACGTCAGTTGCCACCAATAACTCTATTTTACCTTCACGAAAGCGTTTCATCACTCGATCACGCTGTTGTTGACTCAAATCACCATGGAGGGCATCGGCAAAATATCCTCGGGCTTCTATAGAGGTAACTAGTTCGTCAACACCCCGTTTGGTGCGACAAAAAATTATTCCTTGTCCAATCTCCTCCATATCTATAATTCGGCATAAAGCGTCAACCTTTATTTGTTCTCGAGTCTCATAGAACACCTGTTCCGTCAAAGGTACGGTTAACTCATCTCGACTAACAGCAATAGATTTTGGACTTTTCATATAATTTTGGGCTAATTTGCGAATTGCTAAAGGCATTGTCGCCGAAAATAACATGACTTGACGTTTTTCTACAGGTACCTGTTTAAGAATACTTTCAATATCCTCGATAAAACCCATATCTAACATTTCATCGGCCTCATCAAGTACGACTGTTTCAACATATTGTAAACGTAGAGTACCCCTATTTAGATGATCTAACAAACGTCCTGGTGTGCCAACCACTACTTGGCAGCCAAAACGCAAAGCTCGTATCTGTCTGTCAATGGACTGTCCACCATAAATTGGCAGTATCTTAACATGTTTATACTTAGCGATCCTCCCAATCTCTTCAGAAACCTGTACGGCTAATTCCCTAGTAGGGGTGACAACAATCGCTTGTACTGCTTGAAATTTAGGATTCACTTTTTCAGTAATTGGAATTCCGAAAGCAGCTGTTTTGCCGGTACCTGTTTGAGCCTGTCCAATTAAATCCTTTCCTTCCATTGCTAGAGATATGGTTTCCTTCTGAATGGGTGTCGGCTCCTCAAACCCCATTTCCGAAATTGCCTGAAGCACTGGTTTGCTTAACTCTATTTCACCAAAAGTTTGTAAACGTTCCACCATCAAATTAGTTTGATCTCCTTTCAATATAAAGCAGGTACTGACGAACCCAATTTAAGGCTGCCATAACGGATAATTGGCGGATAGAATCTCTTCCACCATAAAACTGAAATTTCCTTGCTTCTATACCTTCTGCCGAGGCAAAACCGATATAGACAAGGCCAACTGGTTTCAAGTTACTACCACCGTCTGGTCCAGCTATTCCAGTAACAGATATAGCTAAATCCGCTCCTATCCTCGATCGAACAGCGGCAGCCATTTCTTTCGCTACTTCTGCGCTCACTGCACCGAATGTTTGAATGGTAGCAAAACTAACACCGAGTAACCCCTCTTTGACGGAATCAGCATAACTTACCACTCCACCGAGGTAAAAATCCGAACTTCCCGCTTCCAAGGTTAAAGTCGCTCCCAATAAACCTCCAGTACAGGACTCGGCTGTGGCAATCTTTAGGTTGCGACTTTTTAAGGCAAGACCCACAATCCCAACCATAGTTTCTTCATTTCTAGCAAACACCTTAGTTCCAAGCCGCGAACGTATCAAAGTCTCAGTAGCATCCAAGGCTTTCTCGGCCACTAATTTATCGGCATAACGAGCTACTAAACGTATCTGCATTTCTGCCCGTTTAGCTAAAAGGGCTATAACTGGATTATCCTGGTCCATTAAATCGCCTAAAACTTCTTCTATCGCCGACTCAGCCATACCGAAAATTTTAAGAACACGTGCCTTCATCCTTTTGCTATTCGGTCCAAGTATATTCTCAAGTTCAAGTAGAACCTGCTCCTCAAACATAGGTTGCATTTCAAAGGGAGGACCTGGTAAGATTATCACAGCTTTGTCGTCTTTCTTAATCATAGCACCAGGAGCTGTTCCTAACTTGTTTGGGAATATTTTTGCACCTTTAGGAAAATAGGCTTGTTTTTCATTGTTACGGGGCATTTCCCTCTTATGTGATGCAAAAAAACGCTTAATCAGTTCTAAACTATTAGTATCTAAAGTCATTTCCAAACCTAAAACTTTAGCTACTAACTCCTTAGTTAGATCATCCGCGGTCGGCCCAAGCCCACCGGTTGTAACAACCAAATCCGCTCGTTGTAACGCTTGACGCAAAATATTTTCTAGACGTTCGGAATTGTCCCCCACCGTCGTATGATAGTCAACTTCAATACCTAAAACAGATAATTGAGCACTCAAATAGTGGGCACTGGTATTTAAAGTTTGCCCTAGTAATAATTCCGTTCCAGTTGAGATAATTTCAGTCTTCATTAAATTTTACCACTCCCCTATCATGAATGCAAACAAAACGCAAATTCTTACTCACTAGGTTGATTATTTCCATACTGGTTTTGTTTATCCTGCATTGAAATGAAGCAAGCATCTGAATAACCTGCCAATAGCCGCATGCGAGGTTTTTTATATAGAAATTTTTAACGAAAAAACTCCAAACTGACTGACTCTGCCCATATACATCTCCAGACACTGTACTCGATTAATCGAGCTAGATTGGGGTTAACGTTCATGATCAGAAAACTACTATCCAAGTCTCGTTGGAATCTATCTTCACCAATGATGATCCAACGTTCGCTATACTCCTTTTTCAGATAGTTGTCCTCCACATGTTTGTAATAGAATAGACCTTCGGAACTAGAAGTGTAACTATGTATGCCCAAATTTTTTAAGACTCAAAAGTTTTTTGAATTTCCTTCAGATGCTCCCTGATGCTAAGGTGTTGTGGGCAAGCCTCCTCGCAAGCGCCACATTCTGTACAAGCAGAGGCTCTAGTTGTTGGGGTGAAAAAGGTGTTATACACAAATTGAGAAGATTTGTTGTCATCATAGATGTAGGCATCATTGTAAATGGTAAAGTTGCGGGGAATATCAACCCCTGAAGGACAAGGCTGACAATAGCCACATGCTGTACAGTCAATTTTACTTAATAAACTAAACTGCTTTTTTACATCTTTAATAAGAGTAAGTTCTTGTTCGCTTAAGGAGTTCGGCTTGGCAACATTTGCTACTCTTAGATTCTCTTCAACCTGTTCCATCGTGCTCATGCCGCTTAAAAGCATAGTAACTTCTGGATGGTTCCATACCCAGCGTAAAGCCCATTCGGCAGGGGAATATTGTTCTTCCGCTTTAGACCATAGTTCTAAAATTGGTGGTGGCGGAGTTTTGGCTAATTTGCCGCCTTTGATGGGCTCCATAATAATCACAGCTAAACCTTTGGCAGCTGCATACTGCAGTCCTTTGGTTCCAGCTTGAAATTCAGTATCCATGTAATTATATTGTATTTGACAGAAGGTCCAAGGATAAGCGTCCACAATTTCTTTAAAAACAGGGTATTCATCGTGGAAGGAAAAACCTGCATAAGTGATGCGCCCATCGGCAAGAGCCGTTTCTAAAAAAAGCTCAATGCCTAGTTTCTTGGCCTTGTCCCAGGTGCTTCGGTTAAGTCCGTGGAGCAGATAAAAATCTATATGGTCTGTAGCCAGTTTTTTCAGTTGTTCGTTTAAAAGAGAATCAAAATCCTCGAATTTTTCGCATTGTCCTACGGGAAGTTTGGTGGCTAATTTAACTTTTTTTCGGTAGCCATTTTGTAGTGCTTTACCTACTAAGATCTCACTTTGTCCCTGATGATAGAAATAGGCAGTGTCAACGTAATTTACCCCGTTATCAATTGCATGACGAATCATGCGTATCGCTTCAACTTCATCAATCTTAGCTGGGTCTCTATTCAATACCGGTAAACGCATACAACCGAAACCTAAAATTGAAGTTTGAAAGTCTAATTTGCCAAATTTACTGTATTGCATGTAAGAATCCCTCCTAATTATTATCCAAACCATTATATTGTTATTTGGATTTACTAGTAATTATCGTGCATCGTCCTTCATGCCTCGCGCCTCGAATTAACGCTTTCTGGTTTCGGCAAGTTTTTTAAGCGTAGCTATTTCTGCTTCGATTAAATTATCAGGTAGAATAATTTTGATTTGAGCAAAGAGATCCCCCTGCATTTTAGGCTGTTCTAAATTTGGCATCCCTTTGCCTTTTAGACGGAATTTCTTGCCACTTTGAGACATGGGCGGGAGTTTAAGCAGTACTTCTCCACTAAAGGTTTTAATACTAATTTCTCCGCCTAAGACCGCTGTATAAAAATCAACAGGTATATCCATGACTAAATCATCATTATCTTGAGCATAACGTGAATCAGTCTGAACGCTGATTGTCAGGTAAAGGTCTCCACTAGGTCCACCACCACTACCTAGTCCGCCTTGACCGCTTAGGCGGATTTTAGAACCGTTTCGTACTCCTTTAGGAATTTTAGCTTCAATTCTCTTATCACCGATTTGGAGGACGCGGCTAGTTCCGTGAAAAGACTCTTCTAGCGTAACCGTTAACTCCGCTTCTGAGTCTCGACCAGCTCGTGCTCGGGGTGCTCCGCGTCGATGCATATTCATGCGGCCCGTCTCGCCACCTCCACCGAAAATCGAAGAAAAGAAATCGGAGTAATCGCCACCCATTTCGTTTGCGCCACCACCATTACCAAAAGCCTGGGCAAAATCTTCTGGGGTCATTGTCCGTGTATTTCTACCTGCTCCTGGGTTAGCCTGCCAACGATCCCAATCGAAATTATCGCGTCCACCGCGTTGTTGCCATTGTTGGTAATTCTGACGAAGTTCATCGTACTTTTTGCGTTTTTCAGGATCACTAATGGCTTGATAAGCCTCGGTTACTTCTTTGAATTTATCTTCAGAACTTTTATCACCGGGATTTACATCCGGATGATGTTTCTTGGCTAATTGATGATAAGTTTTTTTAATTGTCTTATTATCAGTATCAGGTTTAACACCGAGGACATTATAATAATCTTTGAAATCCATAAGACACCTCATTAATTAAATTTTGTATAAAAACCATAATGCAATTGTTTCATTCCTGCTTAATACTTACTTGAAAATTACAGACAATGATTTAAATTAATAATTACTAGTCTTTACAAATATTATTATATTACTAACTTACATGAAGGTCAATAATGGTCAGACATATTTCTGACCATTATTGACCTTCGTGTACACCACTTAACTTAATGCACAATGCACAATGCATAATGCAGAATTTGGGTAAATATTACGTTTCTTAATTATGAATTATGCATTAACATGGTCTTCCGCTAACACTTTATGAACAATCTCTAACATTTCTATTTTGACTTTTTCTAGAGTTTCCTTAAGTGTACTGTCATTTTCTCCTTTAACAGAAAAGTAAAACTTAATTTTTGGTTCCGTTCCAGATGGACGGGCCATAACAAAACCTCCACCCTTAAACGAGAAACGCAAGACATTAGATCGTGGAAGATATAACGGATAAATTGTACTGTTACTCCTTGACTTACCTTCTCCTCGATCATAGTCATCCACTGTCTCAATCGGAATTCCACCTAATTCTCTTATCTCAGATTCACGTAAAGTAGTCATTATTTTGGTCATTTCTTCGATGCCACTTTTTCCCTTTAAAACAATCGACGCTTGATCTTCGAGGTAACAACCGTATTCTAAATAGATAGTAGCTAAAACTTGGGTAAGGTCGAGCCCCTTGGTGTGTTTATAGAAGAGAGCTGCTTCAGCTACTAAAACAGCTGCTATGACTCCGTCTTTATCTCGAACAAAGTCTCCGACCAAATAACCATAACTTTCTTCAAAACCGAATTGAAAGACACCTCGCTGGCTTTCTTCCAACTCTTTCTCTTTTTCAGCGATGAATTTAAAGCCTGTTAAAACATTTTCGACAGCCACACCAAAGGAATGAGCAACTTCATCAGCCAAGTCTGTGGAGGCTACGGTTTTAATGATCGTTGCTTTATCGGGAAGGGTTCCTAAGATTTTCTTCTGGGATAGGATATAGTAAGTTAAAAGAACGCCAATTTGGTTACCCGTTAAGGCTTGATAAGCACCCTTATTGTCCCGCACTACGACACCTAGCCGGTCAGAATCCGGGTCAGTTGCTATCAGCAAGTCGGCCAGTCTCTCACGTCCGTATTGTTTAGCCAAGTCGAAAGTCGACGGAATCTCAGGGTTAGGATATGGCACTGTGGTAAACTCTGGATCAGGAAGTTCTTGTTCTGGAACCACAAACACGTCCGAAAAACCGAGTTCGGCAAGAGCTTGTCGGACTAAAATATTGCCTGCTCCGTGCAAAGGAGTATAAACAATTTTCAAACAACTGCCATGATCGTTAATAATCTGTGGATGAAGGGCCAAACTTTTGACTTTATCTAAATAGACTCGATCAATCTCTTCCCCAATAATTACTAATAAGCCGGAAGATCGAGCCATCCCTTCAGGTAGTAGTTCAATGTCCACCCAACTTTTTCGCTCTTGGATACAAGAAAGAATGCGTTCAGCTTGTTCTGGGGGGACTTGTCCACCGTCTTCCCAGTAAAGTTTATAGCCATTATACTCTTTTGGGTTGTGGCTAGCAGTAATAACTATGCCAGCCAAGGCATGAAGGTTACGAACTGCAAAAGAAAGTTCAGGTGTTGGGCGTAGTGCATCAAATAAATAGACTTTAACACCATTGTTAGCTAATACCAAAGCAGCTTCAAGCGCAAACTCTTGAGAAAACTTACGGGAATCATAGGCAATTACGACTCCCCTTTGTTTACCTTCAGTATTGTGGCTTAAGATGTAGTCTGCTAAACCTTGAGTAACTTTACGTATCACATATTTGTTCATGCGGTTAGTACCCGCCGCTAAAATTCCTCTTAAGCCACCTGTACCAAATTCAAGATCAGTATAAAAGCGATCCTCAATTTCTTTGGGGTCAGTAATGCTTTTTAGTTCTTGCTGGAAGTCAGTATCAAAATAAGGATGTTCAGACCACAGTTTAAATCGTTCTTCGATCATAATTCCGCAACTCCTCTTCACTATTTCTACATAAGTACAATGAGTTAAAAGTTTGCAAGTAACAAACACCATAATAAGTATATCATGTGTTTGAAATATTTAGCATTATTATATCTCGTGTTATTTTACTGGTATATTTTTTCGGAAAAACTAAAACTTGCGTTTAGCATTAACAGAGGTCAAACATCGAACATCAAGTAATTCATTAGATTCGCAATTATGAATTATGCATTAGTTTCCCCGTTGCTAGGCTGATTTCTGTTAGCGCTGTTTGATGTTTGGTAATTTCACCAGCTTTATCTATACCGTCGTAAAGGCAAGCTTGAGTATATTCAATCTCCAGCATGTGGAAGAATGTTCGGATAGATTGTTGTGCACAGGTAAAAACATCAGCTTTCTTTGTTCCTGCAGTTGAAATAAATAAACCACGACGTTTTGGTCTTGTAGCATCAGTAATAACTGGCTGGTTTAAGATATACTTTAAAGCCCAGAAGGGCTGTGAACGATCAATCATTGCTTTGGCCTGAGCATTCAAACCCATAAAAAAGATTGGAGCGGCGATAATAATCCGATCTACTTCTATCAGTCGTTTTTGGAATTCTTGCATATCATCTTGTAGTACGCATTTAGCATCAGCTGAGCAAGCCCCACATCCTTGACAAGCAGAAAAATTCAAATCGGAAAGATGAATAATTTCACTACGATGACCTGCAACTTGTACGATGGACATTGCTTCGGATAACAAATACGTACTATTTCCCTGACGTCGCGGACTACAGGCTATACCTAATACAGCTAAGCTCATAAGCTTTTCCTCTCCTTTAAATCAAATTTTCCAATATCTATCCTATTATGCAGTGAAATATGGACAAATGAACAAATAAAAACGAGTCCCTTACGACGCTCAAGGAACTCGCTCTTACTTACGTTCGTTTACTGGGACACTGGCCACACAACCGCATCCTTTCAATCATTAAATTTTTAAAATGCTTGTACGAACTTTTGGTTCTGGTGACGTTAGAGATTCTAATCCGATAGAATCGAGAATGGCATCAATCAATTGTACTTGATTCTGAGTCATAATAGTCTGCTCCTTCCTTGTTGATTCGTTCATTATATATGATTAGGTTTAGTTTTGCAAGGATAAATATGATAATTTAACTGAATATGGGATTTACTTTTTTTATTAAAAGACAATATTCATCTCCAACTGTGTTGCTAAAGGAAAAATACCCCAAGCTGACAGTAATGAATAGATCCGATCTTCCGGTTGATTTGTTAGGGATAGTGGTCTAGCGTTTAATTGGAATATTTCCGCCATGAGAGCTACTGCTCCATCTAGGGTACAACTCCAGGTATCTAGTAAAGAAGTACATTGTTTATTAGCAAAAAGTGCTCCTACATTAGAATCTAAACTAAGGAAAGCAACTTTGTTGGGATACTTTCCCAAATACGACTCTCTTCGCTGCCAAGTCGGACTGAAGCTAGTTTGGCGACGCGCCTTAAAATAACTTGCTATTTCAACCTCAGCGAATGAAATTTGTGGGGTTCTATAAACTTGTAGATTAAAAGACTTCCTAGCTTGTGCAGTAATTTCTTGTCCGCTACGATATATATGAACAGGTCTAAGTTTAGTGAAACCCACCGACTCATATACTTTTCGAGCGTGGTTTTGAATTAATACTTCAAGATAGATGCGTTCAAGTTTAAGATGTTTTCCTAATTCAATTTGAGCTTTTAATAAAGGTTTAAATAAACCTCGGCGACGATAATTAGGATCAATACAAGTTCCAGCAATCCAACCGTCTCTGCCGTCGATTGCGAAGAGTGAAAAGCCTATAATTGTATCGTGAAATTTAAGTGCTAAGGAGTGCGCTAAGGTAATTTGTCCAAGGTTCAACCAACCTTGCATTTGTTCAGGTGTATAACTCATATCGTAAAAATATCCCTGCCAACAACGATTCCAAATCGCAGTCAGATCAATCAGACTAATCTGCTGGAGAGTAGCAATTTTCAAGTTCATTTTATACCCCAAATTTAATAGTAGACTACAATGTACTCTATTATATCTAATTTCTTTCTAAAAGAAAGTTTAAATTAATGAGGAACAAACTTTATTGATTAGTGAAATACTAGAATAGACTTAATACTTATTAAATGTCTTCCCAAATAAGTGTATCTCCGATTCGCGTATCCGTTAATTTAGCCCAACCGGCCGGAAATTCTATGACATTCACCGCGTCTTTACGGCGCGGTGAAATTTTGTACGGCTTTAACTCATCCAAGATATCGCAGATTGTCCCTGCTTGATCTAAAAACCAAACAGAAAGAGCAAAGTGCATTCCGATCATGTGCACCTGTTGGCAGGGTGCCAGCCAAAGTCCCTCACCTGGTTTGAGAAGGGAGTGTCCAAGTAACCCTCGCAGACGGCTCCAGAAGCCGTCTGCTTTCCAGACGTTGTCACCTATAATTTGGTTTGTTCTCAAATTATAAACGATACCAGCTTTCAATTTCTACCCCCCCTTTTTCCATAGCTAGTTATTAAAGCCTTGGATTACTTGAATCACTGCAGGCCCAAGGATGACAATGAAAACACTGGGAAATATAAAGAAAACCAGAGGGATCATTATTTTAATCGGGGCCTTCTGGGCCTTTTCTTCGGAGCGTTGTCGGCGTTTTTGTCTAATTTGACCAGCCTGATTACGTAAAACTCCCCCGATGGAAATACCTAGTTGGTCTGCTTGCACTAAAGAGGCTATCAGACTGCTAAGATCTTCTACTTCAATACGTTTGCTCATATCTCGCAGAGCCTCACGTCTAGGGCGTCCCATTTTAATTTCTTGTAGAACTCGTAAAAATTCTTGCCCTAAAACCCCCTTTTGTTTTTCTGATACCTTGAGTAAAGCAGCATCAAAGCCTAGTCCAGCTTCCACACTTACGGTTAATAAATCCAAGACATCGGGCAAGGTATCTACTATTTCTACTTGTCTGCTTCGAACTTTTGCTTTCAGCCAAAAATCTGGCAACATATAGCCTATGACTATTCCCGATATAGCAAGCCCAAAGTTTTGCAAATATGCAGTCGATAAGAGGCTTAAAAGCCCAAAGGCGCCTAAGCCGCTCACCATTCCCAACCCGTACTGTAATGCTCTCCACTCGCCACTTTCCCATTGTCCAGCTAGTCCGGCAGCACTTAACCTTTTGGTAATCTGTGACAGTTTCCCTTTATTGGTCCGACGCCCAAAAAGAATTGCAATATTATGAAACAAAGGAATTAATACCCTTCTGCTAAACGGTAGGGATTCCCCTAAGGGTGAGTCTGTCTGTCCGAGCACCCTTAATATTCTTTTATAGGACATTTGCTGTACCGAATTGGCCAAAAAAATCCCTAAGAAGGTACAAAAAACTACCCCAAAGATAGCAATAGCTGTTATTTTAGCCATCTGGTTTTCACCCTTTTTTATGATTATTGATGTTCAGCTTTAGCTGAACGAGTTCACTTGCTAGACTTTAATAGCAACAATTTTACGGATGATTAGAAAACCAATAATTTCAGACGTCAGTCCCCCACCAAGCATTGCCCAACCCCACTGATTTGTAACCAATAATTTCATATAGCTTGGATTTATTACTATCAAAACTCCAGCGATACAAAAAGGTAACGCTGCAATAATATAACCAGAAATTCTTCCCTGAGCAGTAAGTGTTTTGATTTCTTGTTGAATACGTATCCTATCTTGGATTGTGCTATGAATACTCTGCAATACTTCCGCTAAATTTCCACCTACCTGTCGCTGGATCAGGATTGCCGTGACTAAAAGATCTAAATCTTCACTCCCCACCCGATCAGAAAGGTTGAGCAGAGCCTCTTCCGTAGGAGTTCCGTAATTCATCTCCCGTAAACAAAACTGTAACTCTTTAGCAATCGGATCAGGCATTTCTCGACTCACCAAATCCATGGCTTGTAGAAAACTAAACCCTGCTTTTAAGGAGTTTGCCAAAATTAGCAAGGCATCAACTAATTGATTGTTAAATTTATGATTTTTGCTTTTCTGTGTACTTTTGAGCCAAATCCTGGGTAAAACAAGGCCTAAAATTCCAACGCTCGGGCCACCGATAAATTTATG
Organism: Desulfitobacteriaceae bacterium; assembly: GCA_049302575.1. Taxonomy (GTDB): domain Bacteria; phylum Bacillota; class Desulfitobacteriia; order Desulfitobacteriales; family Desulfitobacteriaceae; genus JBAQMG01. The sequence continues at coordinate 16,746 of JBAQMG010000051.1, forward strand.
AGTAATGGAAAAGCCAAGAAGACAGAAGATGATAGTTAAAATGGCCTGAAGAATTAGGAATTCTCCACCACTAAGCGGGATACTTGCTCTCAATAGTTCTTTGTCAAGCTTTTTAGTAAACTGACGTGGTGCCAAACCGCCTAATTTAGTTAGCACTTCTTTATACCCTCTTTTTTCGGCCGAAGCACCAGTTAGGGGGGAATGCCAAGCGGTAAAGCCACGTAGTCTATCGGTCAGGGATATTTCCCTTTGGGTAGTTACCAAGGCCAAAAGAATTAAAAATGTAGCCAAAAAAGTTGATCCAACGGTGATTAACAGGCTGAGATTGGCGTTAGCCGCTAGCATCAAAACTCCCCCTTTAAATAGGGTCGATGGGTTCATAATTAATTTTGAAAAAGATTTTCTGGTAAATTTTGCCCTGCGGCATTAAGCTGTTCCACAAAGTGTGGACGAATTCCTGTCGCTCGGAAAGACCCCTGTACTTTTCCTAGTTTATCAACGCCTGTTTGTTCAAAGCGGAAGATATCTTGTAAGGTGATGATATCGCCCTCCATGCCTAACACTTCTGTAATATGAGTAATGCGGCGACTTCCATCCCGAAGACGACTTTGTTGAACGATGACATCGAGGGCACTGGAAATCTGTTCACGGATCGCTCGAATAGGCAGATCCATTCCAGCCATTAAGACCATAGTTTCCAGTCGTGAGAGCATATCCCGGGGAGTGTTGGCATGCCCTGTTGTCAGTGAACCATCATGCCCTGTATTCATCGCCTGTAACATATCAAGGGCTTCTCCACTCCGCACTTCTCCGACAATAATCCGTTCTGGGCGCATCCGCAAGGCATTACGAACCAAGTCCCTAATCGTAATCGCCCCTTTGCCTTCGATATTAGCAGAACGCGTCTCTAGAGTGACAACATGGCTTTGACGCAGCTGAAGTTCTGCAGCATCTTCAATCGTAATGATGCGTTCATCTTCAGGAATATAGCTAGATAGCACCCCTAAAGTTGTCGTCTTACCTGATCCTGTCCCTCCTGAGACAAGGAGGTTTAGACGGCCCTTCACGCAGGCTTCCAGGAAACAAGCCATTTCACCGGTCAACGAACCAAAACGAATTAAATCGTCTACTTTAAAAGGATCAGTCGCGAATTTTCGAATAGTTAGGATCGGTCCATTTAGAGCTAAGGGCGGGATAATGGCATTAACACGTGAACCATCAGGTAAACGAGCATCAACCATAGGTTGGCTTTCATCAATTCTTCGGCCAAGCGGAGCCACTATTTTTTCAATTATGTGCAGGACATGTTTGTCATCGTAAAAGCTTGCTTCAGACCTTTCTAACTTACCCTTGCGCTCGACATAAATTTGATGGGGGCCGTTAACCATAATTTCGCTAATTGTGGGATCTTGAAGCAAAGGAGTAATTGGCCCAAATCCTAGGATTTCATCAATAAGTTCCAAAACTAAGCGTTGCCTATCAATCCGTGGCAGAGTCGCTCCCTGCGTTTCAGCTTGTAAATCTAAAGTTTCCTCCACAAACGGACGCAAACTTTCTTGGGTTAAGTTATCTAAATGTGCTGTTTCCAAGGTTTGAATAACATTATGATGTACTATTACCTTAAATTCTCGCCAAGGATTGCTGACAGAAGAAACTCTTGCTCCCCTAGGGTCAGGAATATTCTCTTCCAGAGTTTTTTGCTTTTCCAAACGTTTTAGCAAAGACATTTTGTACTCCCCCTAAAAATCAAAGACCTTGGAAAGGCCTTTTAAGTGTCCAAGAAACCTCTTACTCTGTTTTTCTTTTATTTCCACTTCACTAGCAGCCTGGGTTTTGGTTAAACTTTCCACCATTCTGCGAATCCCCTCAGCCGGTTTGCTCTGCGGATAGGACAAAACGAAAGGCGTTCCCTTATTCAGAGCAGTAACTAAAGCTTTTCCGTCGCTGGGGATCTCGAAAGCAATCGGAAAATTTAAGCTCTTTTCAATATCTTTGAATTGTATCCCAACTTCATTGCCTGAGCGGTTGAGGATTAAGTGAATTTTGTCTGTATAATGGAGACCTTCTAATACTTCAAGACTAAGTTTGATATTTTTCAAGGTTGAAATATCTTGTGTTACAACCAGCCAAATTTGATCAGCTACATCTAGACTCGCCAAACTAATATCGTCAAAACGACTCACATTATCACAAATAATATAGTCAAAGTGTGTTTTAACTTCTGTTAAAATCTGATTGACCTGTTCAGCAGTTACATATTCTGCATATTCTGGCCTAGACGGTGCAATTAAGACCTCCAGACCAGAGGCGTGGGTTAAGAGATAAGCTTGAATATCCGAGTACAGCAAAGAACTAGCTTGCGCTAAGTCGGCAATAGTTTTCTTAGGGAGCATATTTAAAAACACACCTACATCACCAAATTGCAAATTCAGATCAACAAGAAGCACTCGCCATTTGCCTGAGTTGGCTAATTGAACCGCTAAATTAGTAGCTATCGTTGTTTTTCCCACTCCACCTTTTGTACTGAAAAATGAGATGATTTGACCCTTAAAAGCAATATTTTCTTTTTGCTGAGTTGCTGACTGTGCACCTCTAGCTTCCTTTTTTTGTTTTTCAATCTGGTTAACATTAACGATTGCACTGGCAAGTTCGGAACCAGAAAATGGCTTAACAAGGTATTCTCTGGCACCCGATAGCATAGCTCGGCGCATGTAGCCCGGTTCACCTTGTACAGACATAATAATCACTGCGCTTTCGGGAACGCGAAGAACTAATAGTTCTGTTGCGCGCAAACCGTCCATCTCAGGCATATTTATATCTAATAATACAATGTCAGGTTTTAATTCTTCAGCTAAACGTAAGGCATCTGAACCGGTGCCTGCTTCTCCGACGACCTCAATGTTTGATTCGAACTGCAAGAGACGGCGAATGCTTTTTCTGGTATCACTGATGTCATCCACGATTAATACGCTAATACTTTTCATGTTCCTCACCCCTTACTGAAACCGTTTGAAATAGTTAGGATCAAGAAAAATGCTGGGACTTATTGCTTGATCCTCACGCATTTCTTGATTTACGGGGTTGCGCAGGAGCAAGCGCAGATTACCCTTTTCGCTACCTAAAGTCACAGTCAGCGCTTGAGGCACAGACAAAGCTAACGTATAAAACTTAGACTCTGCTGCCTTAGAATCGGCTTTGTCTTTAATAACGGTAGGGCTATCCCCCACACTAAGCACTAAAACGTCTTGGGCGGCTAGAGTTGTGATTGTCGTTTGGGACTTGTCTGCGCTGGTGTCCTTAACGTCAATTGTAACTAAGATATCCACATAATCCCCAGGCCTTACCGCATATCCAACGCCGCTAACTAGTCCAATGGGTATCGCCACAGCTCTTTTCCCTTTAGGAACAACAAGTGGGGTCACGTCAACTAAAGGATTGGAGACGGTAGAAGAAGCAGAAATTTGAGTTCCCTCTGGCTTGGATTGGCGTTGAAACATTACTTCAAGTACAGGGTCACCAGGGTTCAAATTAACCAAGGCCACTGTCCCTGTAACACTTTGAATAGTCTTGGCACCCCCTTGAGGATAACCGTTAAGGGGGATTTCTTTAACTATAAGTTGATCAGCCCGGATCATAGAGCGGGCAGGAATATTACTTTTGGCTAAGACTAGGGGCCTTAGTTCCGGGATACTCACTTGATTGATGCTTTGTAAATATTGATAAGCAGAACCTGCAGCAATTAGCCCAAAGATAAGTGCCAGTATAAAAAACCCTTTTCTTCCCATGCATATCACTCCTACACCCTAAATCTACAGGTTAGTTACGTAATTTCCAACTTTAAAAGAAGTATTATTAATTATTGTCTTAGATCCCTAAGATAAAAGTTTAGGGGCATACAGACCGAAATCCGAAGAAAGTATCCCCTGTTCCAGATTGGCTTCGTTCTGTCGTAGCTCTGCTACGCTTCCGGTTGCTTGTCCGTTGACCACAAGTGTTTTTAAGAAACGTCCTTTGATGATAGATTCAGTTCCGTTGCCCGTGACTCCTTCGATGAAAAAAGCTGCGAAACCAACAATCATTACTTCTTGGACTGAACTTCCCGAGGTTGATTTAATTCTGATGATTGGAACATAAACTATTTCCGGGGCATTTCGATCGTGATTATCATAAGTGTTTCGCGGTGTTCGAGTGTCCGTTGCAAGGCGATCTTCAATGGCTTTTTTGGTCGGACCACTCATGTTGCCATGCTCAACTTGCAACACCTGCCCGATGCTTAGTGTCCCGGAATAACCGTAAGTTAAGAATTTCTGATAATCCCAAGCCCCCGGCCCGTCTAATTCTAAAGCCCCATACCAACCGGAATCAACCTCTCCGCCTGCCCCTGACTTCAAGGAATATTCAGCACCATAGCTCAAATTCTGTTCCTTGACGCTTAAGGGAACTACGCCTGTCAAGGAACTCGGCGGCAACATAAAAGCCCGTGATGAGGCGGTAATGGTGTTTTCTGTAAGTCCCAAAATCTTGGAAAACAGTGCCGGAACTTTTTTCTGAGCACTTGCGCTTATTTTTAAATTATTCAGGTCAAATCCTATCGCCACTTCTGGGACTCCATTTTTTGACGCATATTGTTTGGCAACTTGTTGCGCTTGGATAGTACTATTGGGCAGCTCCTGCGCTCCCGCCAAAACCGTTGCATCAAGCGCATTTTGAAGCTGAGCATAATTAACGTAAATAACTCCTAAGTCCGTGACTAAGGCACTTAGACCTAATAAAACTGATAAAGAAAGAGCGACTAAAACGAGGATACTTCCCCTCTCTTCCTGAGCTAGATCCTTGGTTTTGGTTGCGTGATAAAACATAAGAATCTACCTCCCTTTAAGCGAAGTTCTACGAGATATGCCATGGGAACTTTTACTCTAAGCGCATTGTGAAGCCAGCGTCTACGATAAAGGGATTGGGGATAATTCGATTGATCAAGGGCGCAATGAGTTGAACGGGATAGCTGACGTTAACCGTAACTCCCCCCCCGGAGTAGCGTTGGTTTGCAGACGGAGAAATCTGAATAGTGAGTGCAGACTTATTTAAAATTATGCTATCTTCGATCGCTTTTCTTATCATGGAGTCGTCTTCCCCGACACTCGCGCTTCTTGCGCCGATCCGCGCAGCATTATTGATTGTAATGGAGACAAAGCAAATCCTGCCTATTTCAATTGAACCAAAGATTAGAACTAAAAGAAGTGGTAAAATCAGGGCCATTTCAACTAAGGCCTGACCATTTTCCTTGCGTTCTAGTTCCTTAAACATATTTATCACCACCCTAAAGGTACGAAACGGGCTAGGATAGTACCTAGCACAAGGACAATACCATAAGGGAACTTTTCTTCGCAGGTAGCCCGAAGGGCCTCACTTATGGGCTGAGGTCTAGTAAGTATAGGAAGAAGAAGGAAAACATGTTTCAAAGTAGCTAGTAAGGCCTTGCGTCGTATCAAGATAACTATTGAGACTATTCCACCCAGCACCGCGCCATATAAAAAACTAGTAATCACAAAATGAACGCCACCAAAAGCTCCAATCACCGCTAAGAGTTTAACATCACCTGCTCCAATGCCCCCTAAGAGATAGGGAATCAGCAACAAAGCGAGACCCACTAAACTTCCTGCCAAACTTAGCCAAACGCCCGGCCATCCTTGCTGTCCTACTTGTAGACTGAAAGCGATGAGAAAGGCCGGACCGAGCAATTTGTTGTAAATTTTGCGTTGCCGCCAATCTGTCCAGGTAGCAATACCCAAGGTTAAGCCTAAAGCTAGTTCAGTAAGTTCCACAGTGAAGACCCCCTTTTAGTAAAGAACCCTACTGAAGACAGTAGGGTTGTACATAATGTGCCGTGATAATGGTTTTTACTAAATTCCTTGTTAAAGGTTGGCAGGAATTAAGTGTTAAGGTGCTATACTCCAGCTCCATTTAATCCCTTTGTTGCTCTATCGAAAACACCCACAATCGAATCTCTGAAAAGAACTATTGCGGCAATAAGTACAACAGCAACTAGAGCAATAATCAGGCCGTACTCAGTCATCCCTTGACCTTCTTCTTCTGTAAAGAGTTCCAATAACTTCGTTTTCATTACAATTCCTCCTTTTATTTTTCCGTTCTGGTTTCTGACTTCTGACTTAAGTATAGAGGTATATATCATAAATAAACATGTGCTATAAGTCACAAACGTTGAGTGCTAAAAGGGTAAATAAAACAGGCTAAAGTCCCGAGATTTTCAGCCTGCTTTATTTACGAGCTATATTGATTCAGGGTAAAGTGCCTCAGTTGATGACGCGGGGATAACTCCCGGTGAAAATTATTTAGACCGTGTTGGGTTAGTCAAAGTTCCGTGTTATTTCCTCCTCTTCGCCATAAATTTTTTTCCTATTGGCTGGAATTAGATTAGTTCGTCTAAGGTTAAAGAAAAGCTAGGCACGAAATTTTCCATAAAATAGTTCACCTCTAAGAGTTCAAAACGTGCTATTTCAGCTTTAATACTCTTTTCGGCTTTTATAAACTCTCCATTACCCATTTTAAGTTCTTCAACGCATTTCAGATAGGCACTAAGCTTATCAGCGGCTTTCACGATTTTCCAGCTTTCTTGATCCGCTTTTTGAGGGAAAAAATATGAGGTGTACTTCTCTTGAAGTTGAATCGGCAACATGGCATAAAGCCCTTGTTTAGCAATTTCCTCGATATTGCCAAAAGCCTTTTTGACCTCTGGATTGTAATATTTTATGGGAGTCGCTATATCCCCGGTAATAACCTCTCCTACTTCATGAAACACGGCAAGGGCCATTACCCTTTCAGGCTCCAGCTTCCCTTCGAAATAAACATTTCGAATAAGTGCCAGCCCATGGGCAATTTGCGCTACCTGTAGGCTATGTTCCTGGATATTTTCACGTTGGACATTGCGCATTAAGCCCCAACGCTGAATTAATTTCATGCGGGCAAGATAGGCAAAAAAATGATTCATTCGCAAACACTTCCATTCAGCATTTCCAATTTTATCTGATAGAATTAGTTTCTAATTGGCCGTGGTCCGAAAAATTGATAATAATGGCATTCCAGTCTTCCGTTATAAAGTTTACGACTTTTATCCCATCGTCGTCCGATAAATCTTTCCGGATGAGGTTGGTTGGTTAAAAAATGCAAAGACCAAGTTTCTAAATGCTTAAACACTTCACCTAACTCCTCGTATAACTTTTCGGCTGCTTCGGTCGTACCCATCCGTTCTCCATAAGGTGGATTGGAGATCAAATGACCATATTCAAAACGGGAACGAACTTCCCCGACGGGTAATCGTTGAAAGTGAATTGCCTCCGCAAGTCCAGCTTGGGTAGCATGTATTTTGGCTAATTGCAGGGCCTTAGAGTCAATGTCAGAGCCATAGATATGCAAAGGAAGATCCCTTTGCCATAAATCCAGGGCCTCTTGCCAGGTTTCTTGCCAACAATCCTGTGAAATGTTCGGCCAACTTTCAGAAATAAAACCACGTTTAAGTCCTGGAGCACGGTTTTGAGCCATTAAGGCAGCCTCAATTGGTATGGTACCTGTTCCACAAAAAGGATCCAACAAGGCTCTATCTCCCTGCCAATGGCTTAATTTAATCATAGCTGCTGCTAAGGTTTCTTTTAAGGGGGCCTGACCTGCCAATTGACGGTACCCTCTTTTATGTAGTCCTGGACCAGTAGTGTCAATTGTTAATGTAACAATATCATTGAGTAACGCGACTTCAATTGTATAACGAGGGCCTGTTTCTTCGAACCAACTACGATGGTAGGTTTCTTTAAGTCTTTCAACAATCGCTTTCTTGACAATCGCTTGACAATCTGAAATACTAAAAAGTTTTGATTTTACTGATTTGCCATCAACCGGAAATTGGGCATTTATCGAAAGCCACTTTTCCCAGGGTAAAGCTTTAGTCTGTTGGAAAAGTTCTTCAAAAGTCAGTGCTTTAAATGAACCAAGCTTGACTATAACTCTTTCAGCACAGCGTAACCACATATTTGCCCGGCAAATTCCTAGTTCGTCAGCTATAAAAGTTACTCTACCGTTTTCCACAGTAAGCTGATCATAGCCCAGGTCTTTTAATTCTCGCGCAACGATAGCTTCAAGTCCAAAGACGGTAGTCGCAATTAATTCCAATTTACTCATACTGGTTACACTCCCTAGATCTTCTGCTCTTTATCCCTATTATATCATAAAGGCAACCTCGTGAAATGGTAAGTTGTCTGAGCGAGGCTATTGCTTAACAACAAACTATTGGGAAACATTTTTCACGAGTTAAATTTCACTTATTAAGACTGATTCTAGGTTGTTCGCCGCCCCCAACAATATAAACATTGATATGTGGCAGGAACTCCCATCTCATCGCAAAACATTTTATCATAGCTCTTAATCAGAGAAAAGATACCTGTACCCAATCCCTTAACCGGCAATTCCTCGGTTAGATAATTATGAGCTCCAATCATTTTTAAAGCTCTCAGAAAATCCCGACTAGAGTCAAAATACTCTTGTTTCGTTATTCCTTCTATACCCATTTGCTTAAATCCGCTATTTATCATGATCATCTGCAGGTATTTTTTTTCAATAAACGGCTCTCTCTTTTCAAGATTTCCAGGGTCAGCTAATTTATGAGCAACATTAGCTAGCTTAAGTGTAGGGTTACCATTTTGAGCATCTTTCAAGCAGCAATATAATTCCTTAAAAGTACCTACGCCAAGGGTGCTAAAAATCAGGTACCCACCAGGTTCCAGATAAGAATGATACTGTGTAAAAGCTGCTGCATATTCCACAAACCACTGAAAAACAACATTTGATACAATTAAGTCAAAAGGCAGCTTACCAAAGGACACCTGATCAACGGTAGACAAATTTTCTCCGTCTGCCACAAAATATTGGATATTGGCATAAGCCGTTAACTTTTTGCTGGCAATAGCAATCATTTCGGGGGCAATATCAGTGGTTATAATTTGGGCATTGGGGTACTCCCTAGCAAGAAGTTCTGTTAGAAAACCAGTTCCGCAGCCAATCTCTAAAATATTCTGGAAACAGCACTCCATTTTTATAATTTTTCCAAACAGTTCCTTAGCCATTTCTTTCTGAACTACAGCATATTGGTCATAGGTAACGGCATTCTGACCAAAGTTTTTTAGTACTTGCGCTTTATATACCGTCATAAATACTTAACCACTCCTCTAGATCTCGGTGAAAACCTGCAAAGTTGGTTAAGAAAGGGATATGACCAACCTTAGGATAGCTGACCAATTGAGCACAGGGTATCTGTTCTTGGATAAACTTGGCCCCTTCAATTGGGCAAATTTCATCCTGCTCACCATGAAGTATTAAGGTAGAACAGGTAATAGCCTTAAGTTCTGCCCGCAGATCAACTTCACCTAGGAAATCCAAACCAGCCTGAACTCCAATAATATCCCAATTTATTCCACACCCCAGATAGAAGTCGGTAACTTTTTTATCTATTCCCTGTGCTTGCTCCTGATGACTGAACATTAGTTTATAAAAATCGGTTAGAGTTTGCTTTACATTTTTACTTAGCCGCTTTTTCATTCTCTTTACCAGTGCAGTCGGTATCCCTCCTGGATATGGCTTTATTGATGGACTACTCTTATCAGGCAAACTTTCGTAAGGAAAACTTTTTTGCACAATAATTCCTTTTACCAAAGTTTGCTCGCTACCTGAAATAACCAATTCCAACTGAGTTTCCATAAGAAATCTGCTCGTTCCACCGACTAATACCAAGCCTCGAACTTTATGAGTTTGGTGTGCAACTTGGATAGCAATCAAAGCACCCATTGACCAACCTACTACAATTACCTGTGCAAGACCTTTTTGCTCAATCATCTCCAGCACGGCATCGCGATAACTATGTTTATGTTTCATTAGAGGCAAATTCAAGGTATACACCCGATGTTTTTGTTCCAAGTAATTTCTTGTCTCCTGCCAAATACTTTCATCAGAGGCCCAGCCATGAATAAGCACTATATTCTGCACAGACATTGACATGCCCCCTTAGATGATCGCAAAATCCCGACCGATTTGCTTTATTTGTTCTGTAGCCCAAGCCAGCTCTTCATTGCTGTGCGTAGCCATAACGGTTAATCGTAACCTGGCCGCCTTAAGCGGTACCGTAGGCGGTCGAACAGCCATTGCTAAGATATTGACATCAAACAGACGTTTACTAAATTCCAGGGTAGGGGCATTATCACCCACCAAAATGGGAATAATCTGACTTTCACTATTTAATAGATTAAATCCAGCCTTGGTTAGCTCAGCTCGTACCCAAGCCGCCTTGACTAGAACCTCTTTACTCCGCCAATTCTCCTGTTTTACTACCTGTAAAGCCGCTTGCACACTAGCCACTACAACAGGTGGCAGACCAGTGGTAAAAATAAAGCTCCGAGCTTTATTACGCAGATAGTCTATGAGTACTTTTCGCCCGGCCACATAAGCTCCAGAACAACCGAAGGCCTTGCCAAAGGTACCCATATTGATTTCCACTCGATCCATTAACCCATAGTACTCGGCTAATCCTCGACCATTTTCTCCAAAGATTCCATCCCCATGGGCTTCGTCAATCATCAAAACAGCTCCATATTTTTCCTTCATTTCAACGATTGCAGGCAAAGGGGCAAGGTCACCATCCATACTAAAAACGCTATCAGTGATGATCAGTTTGCGCCGGTAGCCATCAGTCTTTTTTAAACAACGTTCCAAATCTCCCATATCGACATGCTTATAGCGCAAAAACTCCGCACCACTTAAACGAACACCGTCAATAATACTGGCATGGTTGGCTTTATCGCTGATAATGATGTCTCGCCTGCCCGCTAGGGCTGTAATTATCCCTACATTAGCCATATATCCAGTATTAAATATTAAGGCCGCTTCTGTGTCTTTAAACCTAGACAAGTCTTTTTCTACCTGATCATACAACTCATAGTTACCTACGATCAACCGTGCAGAAGTAGCACTACAGCCCAACTCTTGAACAGCTTTTATCGCTGCTGTTTTTAAGCTAGGATGAGCAGCAATGCCCAAATAATTGTTACTACTCAGATTCAACAATCTTTTTCTCTGCATTTCCACCCATTCGGTCAGTACACCTGTTACACTCTTCAACTCACGAAAAAGGTGCTGAACCTGTAATCTTTCCAACTCACCTGCCAAATCGGAGTAAATTTCCTCCACCCAATCACCTCATCAATTCATAATGCACTTCAAATAGTTCATAATTCATAATCCTAAACTTCCAGTCCCATATCCAAGATCATTTGGATATCTTCAGCAACAGTACGACCAGACGTGGTTAAATAACTACCAACTAATGTAGCATTAATTCCTGCTAAATAACCCATAGCCTGCATATTTCGCAAGGCATTTTCACGGCCTCCAGCAAATCGCAGCATGGCTTCTGCTAAAACGAAACGGTAGATTGCTATAGTTTGTAAAATTTCCATAGGAGGTAACACAACTTGGTTTTCCAAGGCTGTCCCATCAATTGGATTGAGAATATTAATAGGTACAGACTGCACCCCTAAATCCCTTAAAGTAAAGGCCATCTCCAAACGTTGTTCCATGGTTTCACCCATCGAAATAATCCCACCACTGCAGACCTCTAAATCAGCAGCCTGACATGCTTTGACGGTGTCGATTCGGTCTTGATAACTATGCGTGGTACAAATATGAGGAAAGTAACTTTCCGAGGTTTCTAGGTTGTGGTGATACATACTCACTCCGACTTTTCCTAACCTACGGGCCATGTCTTGCGTGATTATGCCAAAGGAGGCACAAAGTTTAAGCTTTGTTTCTCGAGCTAAGCGCTTGTAGATGTCTAGAGACTTAACAAAATCACTCTCACTTATTCCCCGTCCACTTGTCACTAATGAGAAGCGTTGAGCTCCTTCTGTTTGCATCTGTAGGGCACGTTCTAAAATTGCTTCTTCATCTAACAAATCATAAACTTCTACTCCAGTCTCATGATGTGCAGACTGAGCGCAATATTTACAGTTTTCAGAACATTGACCCGATTTAGCGTTAATGATTGAACATAGGTCTACTTTTTTGCCAGCCCGTATATCACGAATCCGACTAGCTGCCGCAAACAGTTGATAGAGATCAGTCCCAGCCAAATTCCCCAACTGTTGGGCCTCTTCCAAGGAAATATCCTGTCCCGCCAAGACCTTTTTTTCTAGCCCGTTTATCAAATCAATATTACTCATTTTGATGCTCATTACTCCATTTCTGTAACTTTTATTATAGATTGATAGGTTGTATCTACCACTTGTTGTAACTCATCTTCGCTCATCGCCAAAATAGGCATCAGAACAATGACATTACCCAAGGGACGAATAATCAAACCATTTTGGCGTGCTTCTAGGGTAATTTGATGACCGATATTCTCTTCCAATGTATAAGGCTCTTTGGTCAGCTTATCTTTAACAAGCTCAATTCCTACCATTAATCCCTTCTGCCGAACGTCTCCTACACGTCTTAACAATTTAAACTTTTCCAATCCACCACTAAGTAGTTGGGTTAAATGCTGAACATGCTCAATTAACCTAGTTTGTTCAATGAGGTCTATATTTGCTAGAGCCACTGCACAGCCTACGGGGTTTCCCGTAAAGGTATGCCCATGGTAAAAGGTTTTACCCTCATGGAGTTCTCCCGAAAAAACGTTAAAAATTGTTTCTGTCGTCAAAGTAGCTGCAACAGGTAAGTACCCCCCTGTTAGTCCTTTGGCAATACACATAATATCAGGGTTAACCTCTTCTTGCTCACAAGCAAATAATGTGCCAGTACGACCAAAGCCTACAGCCACCTCATCAGCAATTAATAAAATATTATACTCAGTACATAGCTCGCGAATTTTTCGCAAGTATCCCTCAGGTGCCATAATCATTCCAGCAGCCCCTTGCACAAGGGGTTCAATAATCAGACCCGCAATTTCCTGCTGATGCTCAACCATAATATCCTCAACAACCTGAACGCAGGCTAAGTTACATTCATCACGTTCCTTACCCAACGAGCAATGATAACAAAAAGGAGTGGGTACCCTATACCCACTAAATAACAGATCACGATAAGTAGCATGAAATAGATCCATCCCACCAACACTTACAGCGCCCACAGTATCCCCATGATAGGCCTCTTCTAAAGAGATGAATTTTTTCTTGAGTCGTTCCTTTGGATCGGATTGTTGCTGCCAATATTGAAAAGCTATTTTTAGCGCTATTTCTACTGAAGTTGCACCCGCATCCGAGTAAAAAACCTTAACTAAGCCTGGTGGTGTTATTTCTACTAGTTTTTTTGCTAATTGAATTGAAGGAACATTGGCGAGACCCAGCAACGTACTATGGGCGATTTTATCCACTTGATCCTTTATCGCCTGAGTTAAAACAGGATGAGCATGTCCGTGTACTGTGACCCATAAGGAAGATATTCCGTCCAGATAACGCTTACCCAAAACATCGATTAAGTAACTACCTTCGCCTCGTTCAATGATCAAAGGATCATCTGCCTGCCACATTTGCATCTGGGTAAAAGGATGCCACAAATAATCCTTATCCCACTGGGCCAATTGCTTATAATCCTGCTCAAGATCTTGCCCTGATTCTCGCTTAGAAGATTGATTCAATTATTTCAACTCCTCGTCTAACTATTGTTCAAATACTTATAATTCTAATAAACTACTATATTAGCAATAGTTGCTAATAGTTTTTGCAATTCTGGTTTTAGGATTAATTATTAAAAATCTTAAGTAATTGATCTAGATTGACATACTTTTCGATGACTGAAATCAAGTCAGCTGGTTGAGGATTTTTACCTTCAACGCTAAGCCCCTCCACCTTAGGAACTAATCCTAGTATGGGAACCCCTGTCATTGTTTCAATTAATCCTGGATTTGTCCGCTCTGCCACCCCGGAGTTTTGATGGTCATACATATTAATAATAATTCCGGCAACATTAAGTCCTCTAGCCTTGGCATAAGCCACGGTTAAACAAGTGTGATTAATGGTTCCCAGATTCGGTCGGGCAACAATTAACAAAGGCAAACCAATTTTTACTGCCAAATCAGCTACAGTAAACTTAGTCCCTATTAATGGAACTATTAATCCGCCTGCACCTTCCACCAAGGTAAGTTGATGCTTATTCGAGATCCTTCGTAAATGTAAGAGCAAAGTCTCTAGGTTTATAGTCACGCCTTCAACTTCAGCGGCCACAGCTGGAGCCAAAGACGCTTGCAGACAAACATGATTTAATTCTCCATAGATATAAGGTAGGTCAGTTACCACACCATAAAAAAATGCATCTTCAGAAATTACTTGGTTTTCTCGCAGGATTCCACCACTCTGGATAGGTTTAATGGCTATGGCGTCTGTCCCGCGTTTCCGTAGAGCTCCTAACAGTCCCGCAGTTATCACGGTTTTACCTATACCAGTATCAGTACCTGTAATAAAAAGGCCTTTCTTATTCATCGACATCTGCTCATTTCCTCATTGTAAACTTTTTGTCATTATATAGTTTACATTAAATTTAAGCTTTTAAGATGCATATGTCAACCTTTTAATATTATTTAGTTTGCATTAAAAGTTCCCTTTTACGAAGGTAAGCCTAACCCCTAAAGCAATTAATACAAATCCAGTGATCCGCTCAAATACGTGGGCAATTTCATAATAACGACTCCTAATAGCATGGTGAGAAATTAAGGCCACTATTAAAGCAAACCAAATAAATTCAGTACCAACTACTGTTAGACCATAAATAGCTTGAGTAGGAAGAGGCGTTCCTGGTTGAATAACTTGGGTAAAAAGTGCCAAGAAAAACATCGTTGCCTTTGGGTTGAGCAAATCAGTTAGGAGTCCCATGCGAAATGCTCCCCACTCTGTCATTATTTTTTTTTGCTTATTTATAGCGAAGTTATCTTCCTGCTTTTTAGCACGTAGTAACTTGATCCCAAGATAGATGAGATAAGTTGCCCCAATCCATTTTATAGTATTAAATAGCAAAATAGATTTGGTAATAATTACACCAATTCCAATCAAACAGTAAGTGATGTGGATTATATTCCCTGCCGATAAACCCACCGCAGTATATATCCCAATCCTCCTTGAATATGCCAAGCTATTTCTCATAGTTATAGCTAGATTAGGGCCAGGAATTATCACTACTAAATAACCAACGACTAGTACTGTTAACCATGTGGAAAAAAACGTCATAAACAGGATACTCTCCCTTATATTCAATTTGATCCTTTAATTAAAAAATACAACTGCTTTTCATTTACACTCTTGATGCAGTTTTCATTTATCTGAC
Organism: Desulfitobacteriaceae bacterium; assembly: GCA_049302575.1. Classification (GTDB taxonomy): domain Bacteria; phylum Bacillota; class Desulfitobacteriia; order Desulfitobacteriales; family Desulfitobacteriaceae; genus JBAQMG01. The sequence goes on from JBAQMG010000051.1 coordinate 32,112, forward strand.
TTTCTATATTTTGCGATGTTTGGCGTGTTTCAAATCGACCTTACACATTACTCACTTTATCCCCAAACGTCATCCATATCTAGGAACATTGAATTTTCATATTGGTTCATAGCTGCAATCCAATTCGGCACTTCTTCTTTAATTTAACCTCTGGCTTATAATACAATTTTATTTACTGCGGCCCACAGCCGCAGCCACATCCCCTAATGGGTCCTCCACCGGTCTTGTGGAGACCTTTAGGCTGTTTAAAAGTCTTCTGGTATAATATAGCACCAGGTTTACTACCTGCCATGGATAGGTCTTTAGACACTAAATCTCTTTGATAAGCCTTCAATACTTCATCCAATTTAGCCGTTATTTCGCTAACCACCTTCTCAACCATGGCGTTGGGTTCATCAGTCAGGTTTCTGGTGGACAAGGCTCGTGCTTCTGCGACTTCCTTTCCAATAAAATCAGAAACATTGATTGCAACACTCAGCTTACCTCTATATTTCTCAGTGGCGCTTTTGGTGCAAGCTTTAGAACAACCATCCACGGAAATGGTCGGGATCTTTTCAACAAATCCCCGTTCTTCCACCCCACCTGTTAGAAAGAGTGGCAGACATATCGTCACCGTTGCATCCGGACGAACTTCGTCAAGTATTTTTCGGGTTGCCAGTCTAGAAATCATACCTCCCAGACATCCCTCACCACAGCAAGATACAACTCCGATTTTCACCATATTTATGGACATTATAACGCCTCCCTTAATAGTTCATGTTTAATTTCATCAAGTATCTTCTTTGTTTCACTTACTAACATATCTTTAATGTTTACATGAGCTTAAAAGTTAACATTACTATCATCGAGACTCCATACATGTACATGGTTGACCTTCTCAACATTGCCAGTTTTTTGAATATTTTTCACAATAACTTCCAGTTTAAGGCTTTCAGAAACACCCTGCATTAATATATGAATCGCCTTTTTAAGAACTTAACATAGGCTTCTTTAAATAAATATATCGATATTACAATTAAACTGATAAGTTGATAAGCGCTGCCAGTATGGTGGCTCTCTTATACCCAAATGTTCTTCTTTCGTCATTTCCTTTACCTGATATTTTAATTGCCAAGTAGCTGATGATAATAGATCTTCTATCACTAAAGTTGTGTAGTGCAGAAGAAATTAGTGACAGGCTACCTGAGTATACACAACCAACTGCCTCGCCAATAGTAATAACTAAGTTTAAGAGAACAACAAAAGCAAGATTTTTGCACTTTATTTATTAAATATCATGGCTATTACCATGCTCGTGGTTATTTCCATGAGTATGATTGTGCGCATTTTGCTCACCCATACTATCCTTCCTAAGCCTCATCCTGGATAAATTTCTTAATTTCTTCTTTACCTGGAATTCTTCCAAAGGCTTTTACCTTTTCATTGATAACAATAGCGGGGGTTCTCATAACGCCATACTCCATGATTCTTTTGATATCCTCAACTTTTTCAATAGTGGCAGCTGTACCCATTTCCTTCAATACATTCTCAGTAACTGCCTGAAGCTTTTTACAATTTGCACAACCTGAACCTAAGATTTTGATATTCATTTTCGGACCATTCCTTCCTATTCTTTTAGTAAAATAAATACACATTCACTTCTAGCCAGTAAGTCTAATTCACTAAGCTTGATGCTGAAATATATTCTTTATGGAATTACTATATTAAACAGATACCCAATGATTGTAATAGCCACAGCCATAATTCCTATAAAAACAGCAAGCAGTCTCGGTTTTAACACCTTCCTTAAGATAATCATTTCTGGTAAACTTAATGCTGTTACAGACATCATAAAGGAAAGTGCAGTTCCTATAGGCATACCAAGTCTGGTAAGCTCCTTAACGATAGGAATAGTTCCAGCAGCATTTGAATAGAGCGGTATTCCTATTAATACTGCTACAAACACTGCAAAAGGATTATCTTTACCTGCATATTTTGCAAGCCAGCCTTCTGGTGCCCATCCGTGCATGATACCACCGATCGCTATTCCTATAACAACATAAGGCCATATCTTTTTCAGAATTTCCAAAACGTAATGCCACGCATCTATAAAGCGTTGCTTCCAGGTTGGATTTTCAATTTCAACGTCACCCATTTTCATGTTGTAGACATATTCTTCAACATACTTTTCCATTTTAAGCTTACCAATAATAAGCCCTGCAATGATTGCCACTGTTACCCCTGTAGCAATATAAAGTAGTGCGATCTTCCAACCAAATAATCCCCACAGCATGACAAGTGCTACTTCGTTAACCATTGGCGAAGATATAAGGAAGGAAAACGTCACTCCCAAGGGAACCCCTGACTCAACAAACCCAATAAATACAGGTACGGCAGAGCAGGAACAAAAAGGAGTTACAATGCCCAGCAAGGCAGCAAAGATATTTCCTAAAAAACCTCTGGCCTTACCTTCTCCTAAAAGCTTCTTTGTCCTTTCTGGAGGAAAAAAACTTCTAATGATGGATACAATAAAAATAATGACTGATAACATTAAGAATATTTTCATCGTATCATAAAAGAAAAAGTCAACGGCACCTTTATAATGCTCTGATTCCAAAATGGAAGCATTTTCTCCAAACAAGTTTAAAGCCCATCGGATAAGAGCCGTTAATCCATAGCTAAGATAGAAGGCCAACTCTTTCAAAACCCAATCTATTGTTGAAAACATCTATATCACACCTTTAATTTTCATTGCTTCCAATTCTTGTTCTTTTATGAGAAGGTGTTGAAGTTGTAGCGTTTTCATAGTCTTTCTCATATTCTTTCAGGCTGGATGTTTGTCTGAAAGCTGCTCTTTACAAGCAGTGCAACAACGGTTACCAGCAAAAGCCCCGTTCCGTAAATTGTAAATAACCTTTCAAAACTGGACGCAGCAATAATCCTTCCTCCTATCGCAGTTCCAATGCCTCCTCCACCCATGAAACAGAAGGCAACAAGTGACATAGCAATCCCTCTAGCTTTTGCTGCAAATTCTGTAGCAATAGTCAGAAAGGTTGAATGTGCCAGCATAAAACCAAATCCCATTAGTCCAACTGCAATTACTACTATAGGTAGAAAACTTCCCATTGCAACCAGCAATATGTTCGCTATAAAGGCAAAGCCCAAGCCAATGACTGCAGTTTTTTTACGACCTAGCTTTGCAGCAATCTTGCCTGATTTTCTGCCTGCAATGAGTGCCATTACACCAAAAGCAGTCATTACCATTCCTATAGCAAAATTATTTATATCAAATACATTTTTAATGAATCCTCCAAGGAATGAAAAAGATCCTATTAGGAAAACACCTTCAAATATGACTAACACATAAATGATAACACTTGAAGGATTTTTCAATATAGTTATATACGGCATTAAAGCCTTACTTTCGTTATTTTTTGTGGAAGGTATCTTTCTGCCTATAGTAAATAACAATACAGAAGAAATAACTGCAAGCCCTGCATAAACGCCAAATACACCTCTCCAATTCAAGAAATAGGCAATCGAACCACCAATGGCCATACTTAGTCCTTGTCCCAAGAAAGATATCCCCATAAACGAACCTATAGCTGACTGTCTTTCTTCCACTGGGAACAAATCACCTATAAGTGCCAATGAAACAGGCATGATAGCTGCTGCAAATATCCCTGTCAAAGCTCTGTAGGCTGCTAAATCAGGAATTGCAGTAGCAAATGCACAAAGTGCAGTAGCTACTGTAAACAAGGTAATTGAAAAAGTAATGATCTGCCTCTTACCGAATCGCTCTGCAAGATAGCCATATATAAGCTGAAATAATCCAAAAGGCAACATGTATGCAGTAATAACAATCGAAGCTGAAGCAACATCCACATTTAGATTCTGAGCAATAGAGGGCAGAATTGGTGAAACAACCCAATTGTCCGCCATCGCTACGAAACCTGCAAACCCCAGTATTAATATGATTTTTTTCTTATCCATAACACTTTATCTCCTTTAACCACAACAGTTTGAGCCACTGCAACATCCTGAATCTTTATTCGAATCATTTCCACAGCCATGACACCCTTGAACACATCCTTCCGTCTTGACAACTACCAACCGAGTGGCGAACTCGCTTCGCTCGATGATCTGACTTGCTTAAAACAAGCCTCACCGTCGATGCATTCTTCGTAGTTTAATACTGAATACCATGATTTTGACATTCTGATCATCTCCTTTTATTTTGATAATGAAGTTTTTGTTTCTTCTATCTGACGAAGTATAATTGCTTCAGCAAGATCAATCATTTCGTAAACCTCGTTGTTTTTAATTGAATATATAACCTTCGATCCATCTTTTTTGCTTTCAACAATACCTTGATTTTTTAATAAAGTAAGATGTTGAGAAGTATTAGACTGCTCAGAATCAAGGTTAGGCAGAATCTCACAAACACACATCTCACCCTGCCTTAAAAGCTTTACTATTTTAATTCTTGTAGGATGGGCCAAGGCTTTAAAAACATTGGAAACTAGTTGACTTCCCATATTTGACATTATTTCATCTCCTCTTGTTCAGATTTATGATCCTAAAAGGATTTACGCTAAGTACCCAAGTTTTTTTAACTTATTAATACTTTATCATATTATAATCTTCTAATATGATAATAATACTGTATATCTTATGCTACTTTTTGTCAAGAAGACATTAAAAAATCAGCAAATGAAAATCTTAGCTCAAGAATTTCATTTGCTGATTATGTTTAGCTCATTCGGATAACCCTAGGATTTAGTTAGGTTGTAAAATCAACTTATATATGATTAATTACTTAGCCTGCATTTTTCAGACCATCTTTTCCATTGCGTTTATGGTAATATCACAAGAAAAAGCTTAAAAATGATTTGACTGAAAAACTAACTAAAATCAATTTTCCATAACACAAAAAATAAACTCCATCTCTATTTTATAGGTAATCTATCTTAAGTTAAGCAATCACCCCTCTTAAGACATAAATATTGTTTTAAGTTCCTGGATAGTCTACACAGCAGTTTTCATACCACTGAATAACGCAGGCATCAATTTGTTAAATGGCAGCTTCATTTAATATCTTAATCAGATCAAGGGGTTCGAGTAAATCAAACGTTCTACGTAGTAGTTTGTTGAGTTCTGTGTCTCTGGCAACGGCATAGGTTTTAACACCCGAAGGTAATATTTCCCTTCAACGTCTCATACGCAGTCAAGGGCGTCTCAATTTTTCCGCCTACCTCTCTAGTTGAACGATACGTGATCGGTTTCCATAACTCTTGTTCCCACGCAACTTGAAAATGCTCGCGAACTTCTCTTGATGAAAGACCTATTTTAAGTGGGGAGACCCAGTAAACCATCCGCTCATCTTGATGTTCCATTAAAAATCGTATATTGCTTGCCGTAGGATAGATCCTGTCCATCAAAAACTCGACAGCACCTTCATCGGCAATTTTGTGAACGCTGTTATACAAGCCTAGAAGGTAGTCGAATATGACTGTTATTATTTGATCTCATAGTCCTACCTCCTCGTCTTTGACAGTATTCTGAGTTGTATAATATATGTCTCTTGATAGGTTGTTCAGTAACTAAATGGAATTTGTACAATTGTATTATAATTTACTGATTTTTATTTCCATAATGCAGGAACAATAAATTGTGCCTAAGTTAATGTATTAAATAGTTCTTTCTGAACAGTCTAAGCCGTTACCTAAAAACTAATACTCCAGCACCTCCCCATTCCAGAAAAGATAAACCAGCTTCCCCTTAACCTTCTTTCCTGTCAAATTCTCCAAGGCACGGGCATAATAGCTAATCTGCACCCGATACCTCTCCCTAATCTCATCTACTTTGCCTGGAGCCACATAATCCGTCTTGTAATCCAGCAAGACAATTCCATCCTTTTCCTCAAAGTAGCAGTCAATAACTCCCTGGATTAGTAGCGTTTCCCCTTGGTAGGCCTCTCCCTCCAGTTCCTTGTACAATTCCTGGCAAGGTATCCCCATATTAAAGGGTATTTCCCGATTGAGCTTCTCTGCGGATAACATTCTTCTCCCCAAAGGAGATTCCAGAAACCGCTGGATTTTGTCCACAGCTACACTTTGTGCTTGCTGTTCTGTCAGCAGTGCCTTATCCACCATTTCCGCTATTTGAGCCTTAAGATCCTGCCGCTTGTAGTCTAGGTGCTGCATCACAAAGTGCAGAATCGTTCCAGCTTCCGCAGCACTTAAACCCTTCTTTTCCTCAAGGAACTTTGGTTTCTTGACCAACACGGGCAGTGCATCGGAAAAGGCGCCGTTCTCCTCTAAAAGTTCAGTCTCAAACCGCCTCTTCAACCCGGTTACCGAAACCTTGGCAGGCACCTTGGAGGTCTTGGCGTACGGATATTCCCAGCTCAACCTTCTGGCGATTTCTTCTGAGAAATCAGTAACTACCTCAGCAGTATTCTGTTCTACACATCCATTATGTGCATCTAATTCATCCTGTTCCTCCAATCCAGTCAGCCCAACCAATTTATCAAGTTCAGCCAGCCATTGGCTAAATTCGCTTTCAGTATATTCTTTCGCGAATTTGCTACTTAAGACATCGCTTTTATTCCATAGCCGGATGCTCCATGATGATGTATCTTCCAGTAAAAATCCACGAAACTCGCTCTCACTTCCACTTACTCTTCCACATCCGGCACTTTCTCTCAAACTCTCGCAATCTTGATGTCTGAGCAGCGCAGGCCCAAGCCAATCGAGGTATCTGCCTCCTTTGAGCATTTCATAGGTCGAGAGCTTAGCTTCCGGAACAGCTGCCGACTTCACCCATTTGGCTAAAGCTTTGGGAACATCTCGCACCGCTCCCGTAATAATCAGCTTTTCCCGAGCCCTTGTCAAAGCGACATATAGTATTCTCATTTCCTCGGACAAGTTTTCTGTTTTGATCTTCTCTCGGATAGCCTGCTTGGGTACTGAGGGATAGGAAAGCCTCAATCTGTGGTCTACCACATCCGGTCCAAAGCCCAATTCCTGATGCAGCAAAATACTTTTATTCATATCCTGCAGGTTGAATTTCTTGCCGCAGCCAGACAGAATCACCACCGGAAATTCTAGACCTTTGCTTTTGTGAATGCTCATAATCCGCACCACATTATCATTTTCGCCGAGGATTTTGGCGCTCCCCAAGTCCCCTTTGCTGCTTTTTAATTTATCGACAAAGTTGATAAAATTAAACAACCCTTTATAGCTGGTTTCTTCAAACTGCCTTGCTCTTTCAAACAATATCCTCAGATTGGCCTGCCTCTGCTCCCCTGCTGGCATAGCCCCTACTGTTCCGTAATAGCCTGTTTCATTGTAAAGCTGCCAGAGAAGTTGGTCTGTCGAGAGATATAGTGATAGCTCTCTCCACCTTTGAAGGTCCTTTAAGAATTTTGCAGCCTTTTTTGCACTATCAGAAAGTTTAAATCTTGAGTCTGCATCAGTGCAACTAAGGCGGTCGCCTTCGCTAAGGTTTGGCGCCAGCCAAGTTTTCTTTAAACCATGACTTTCACTCTGATCCTGACCTCCTTTTGCTAAGACCTGCAGTGCCTTATAGAGTGCTGCTTTCCGATCTGTTAAGCGCAGTTCCACCAATTCATCCGTCGAAAAGGAAACTATCGGAGATCTAAGCACCGACAACAAAGGAATATCTTGGAGTGGGTTATCAATAATTTGCAACAGGGACAACATCACTTGTATTTCTGAGGTTTTAAAGAAGCCGAGTCCCGTATCGGCAAACGCCGGAATCCCCTGAATCGCCAATTCTTCCATAAAGGTATCCGACCATTTCCTAGTCGTACGCAACAGGATCACAATATCGCGATATTCTACCTTCCGATATTCCTTTTTTTCTTTATCAAAGACGCAAAACATTTTCCCCTGCTCATCCGATTGCCTAAGCTCCCAGATTCGTTTGGCAACAAGCCGTGCTTCGCATTGGATACTATCCAACATTTCCTCTTCATCCAGCGCTTCTTCAATAAATTCTTGTTCTTCACTTAAGGGCTCTTCTAGGGTATTAAGCTCACCGCTACTCCCTGTTTGAATTAGATGAAACTCGGTTTTTCCTCCGACAACGAGCGTTTCCATCTCACAATCTGCGAAAATCGCTCCCGGATTCAACGCTTCAAGGTCGGTATAATCTAGTTCTCCCACACTCACTGACATGATCTGCTTGAAGATGAAGTTAACCGCAGCCACTATTTCTTTACGACTTCTATAGTTTTTGAACAAGAGAATTTTTCGATAGGGCTCTCCTTGTTCCGAGGAATAACGAGTGTATTTATCAAGAAATAGTTCGGGCTTGGCTTGTCTGAACCTGTAAATACTCTGCTTAACATCTCCTACCAGGAACATATTAGGTCGATCTGGTTCTGCCTTGGAAATCAGCTTGATCATAATTTCCTGAACCAGATTGCTGTCCTGGTACTCGTCCACGAAAATTTCTGTAAAGCGTGCTCTATAGTCTAGAGCGACCTTGGAGGGTCTAACCTCTCCCTGATCATCCTCTTCGGAGAGTATTTCCAAACAGAAGTGTTCTAGATCATTAAAATCAACCACTGATTTCTTACTTTTCTTGCTAGCGTATCTTTCGCCAAAATCTAACACCAGCCTGACTAGGCACTTCAACATGGGGTACATGACTTGCAGATCCTGGAAGGTTTCAGCGGAATCTGTCGAAATCAGCTTTTCTTTGAGGATCTTAAGCCGAGCTTTCACGTCATCTCTGATTTTTTTCACTATCTCTTGCTTTTCTTTATCAGCTTCCTTCCCAGCTACTGGCAAACGGCTGAATTCAAAGCTTTGCAGCACTCCAAACACCCTATCCCAAGTTGCCCTAAGTTCAGCTGAGCAAACCTTCAATAGGGCTTCCAAGTTGGACAAATCCTCACAGAAAACGGGGAGATATTTCTCAAGTCCCACAGCAAACTGCACAATTCCGACCGCCCTGCTCATCCTATCTTTCAAACCCTCAACCTCACGCCGAACAGACTGCAGCAACACCTGCCCCCAAGGGGTTTCGCCAAAATCCAGCCCTGTAGGGGCCCTAAAATCTTCAAGCATTTTATGAAGCCATTTTTCCGGCCAGGGACTACTTTGGATAAAGCGATACAAGTTCAGCACGATGTCCTGTAGGGCTTGGTCATCTCTGTTCCCACCATAGCACTCCAATAACTCTAAGAACTCCGAAGTTTCAGATTTTTTCTCGTTCTCTTTTTCATCTTCATCTTCATCATCATTTTTATTTTCATTCTCGTATTGGTCTTCGAACAACTCCTTCAAAACCTCCAGCTTCATTAAGGCAGCTTCGGTTTCATCCGTAATTCGGAAACCAGGATCGATATTGATACTTTGAAAATTCCTGCGGATCACTTCTAGACAAAAGGAATGGATGGTGATGATACTGGCTTTATTTAATAAGGTCAACTGCCTTTGAATAGTTTTGGAATCGGGATTTTTCTCTAAGACTGCCGTGAACGCTTCGCCAATCCTCTCCCTCATTTCAGTGGCAGCGGCATTTGTGAAGGTCACGACCAGCAAGCTGTCTATGTCAACAGGCTTCACTGGATCCGTAATTTTCCGGATAATTCTTTCCACCAGCACCGCTGTTTTACCTGCACCTGCTGCTGCGGCAACCAGAAGTGTACAATCTTTTTCAGTAATGGCCTCCCATTGTTCCTTCGTCCAATTAGTTTCGGCCATTATTGCTCACCTTCCTTTTCCGTAGAGGATTCCGCCAACAAGCCCCAGACCTCTTCGTCCTCTCGATCATAAAGTGTTTTGAACGTGTTCTCTTCCCTGGCAGTATCAAACTGACAGACTGCAGAAAAGCCGCAATAGGTGCAGGGGGTGGTTGCTTTTTTCTTGTACGGTTTTATAGCAACATTACCTCTCATGATTTCCACACACAAGCCCTTTAGAAGCTTACTAACATAGGTGCGCAGCAGCTTGAACTGCTCTAGGGAGGCTGCCGAGGATTTGCCCAAAACCTCTCCCTTTTTGATTCTTGCTGGAATAATCAGTGAAACCCCTTCAATCAGGTGATCCATCTCTCTGATCAGCTTCACATCAGCCAAGAGCAAGCCTTTCATTTTAAGCTGCTTCATGATCGCCATTTCAATTTCTGCCTCGCTAATTTTACCCTGCTCTTTGACCATCGGATCATCAATTCGGAAATACAATACTCCTCCTGGAAGTACAGGCGGGGTGATATCCAGCCCGCTGTTTTGCCAAAGGGCATCAAGGTAGGTTATTAACTGAACCTGAAGACCGTAGTAGACATCCGACAGCTTGAAATCCTTATTACCAGATTTATAGTCAATAATCCGCAGGTAGGTGCCTTCTGCTGTTTTCAAGGCATCCACCCTGTCAATCCTGCCTGTCAAATGGATCTTCTCCCCAGTTTCTAGCTCAATGATGATGGGAGGGAATTTGCCACCGTCAGCAAAGTCCATTTCATAGCCTATGGGATTGAAGCTGCTACGTCGGATATGTTCGGCAATCAACCAAACTGCTCTGGAAATGACCCTCTTCAACCTCAAAGTAAGGGCAGTATATCTTTTAGAGCCAGTCAAACCTGAACCCTGCATCTTTTCCAGCATTTCATCCATAATTTCCGAAACTTTTGCGCTACACCATTCCCTAGCAAATTCCCTCCAAGAAAGGTTTTGTTCAACAACCTGCTCTGAGAACCTTTCAATCACGGCATGCATCAAAGTACCTACGTCGGGCGGACTCAATCGGTATATTTTTCGTTCCTTGGCACCCAAACCATACTGAACATAATAAGCAAACGGACAAGCGGTATACTTCTCCAGCCTTGAGACGCTGGAATAGGCAGGTTCTCCATAAAGTGCAGTAACTTTAGCCTTACTGACCGGTAGAGCAAGATTTTTATACCGGAAAGCTGCGCGTGTAGATTCACATTTGGCTTGCCAAGCCTCCTGGGTGGCAAACCACTGGTACACGCCCTGCCACAAAGGTCGGAGGTCCTTGCCCTCTGCTTTCTGCCGAAAGGCAGACACCATTTGTTTAAAGGTCGGATTTTTTCCAGTAACAAGTTCCATTTCAGCCTGATCCGATTCAGGTTTTAAAATATTGCTGGCTTCGCTAATGGCCGGAAACAACTTCCGCAGCCTCGCTATGATCATCGACGGTCGTAGGGTTCGTCCTTCCTGATCTGCGATAGGCCAGCTTAAACGAAGGTAGTTTCCTGCAGTTGTCAACGCCCTGTAGACCAGATATTGTTCGTCAAAGGCTTTGGTTCTGGTATCACTGGCTAACTCAACCCCGGCCTGGTTCAGAGTTGCTCTGTCCAGATCGGACAGGATGCCTTCTTCCGCTGTCGAAGCAGGAAATACCCCATCATTCGTGCCCAAGATATATAACGCTTTAACCTCATGACTTTTGGAACGCTCCACACTCCCTATCAACACCTGATCAAGCGAAGCGGGAATCAGCCCCACCTTATACTCTCCAAGACCTATCTTTAAGATATTAGAAAACCTTTCTAGGCCAAAGGTTTCCTCTCCCATAACCTCCACCGTCTGGTCAAAGACTTCCATGACAATATTCCAGACTTGTGAGGCTTCATTAGCCAAGTTTAGCTGTCCGCTTTTTCGGAATTGCTCAATCGTGGCTTCTATTCTCTCGGGTACTCCAAGAGCGCCAAGAAAATCATACAAGGCTGTGCATATTTCGGCGGCTTTCCTTCTACCTTTTGTTTGCTTACGGAATTTTAGGAGGGGTTCGGAAATAGCAGCTCTGACTCGATTGATTTCCTCTAGCGCGCTTTTTAGACCGCCAGAATCTCTTCCATCGGGAATCAGACCAGGGCTCATAGTCCAGTCCTGCTCATTCGTCCAGCGGCTGCCTCGAATACCACAAGCCAGAACATAGTTTTCCAGCTGATCGATACTGCTCCGCTCAACACCCGTAAGTCCTGTTTTCAAGTAGAGAAAAACGGCTTCATAAGACCAGTTCTCCTTGAAGATATCCAGCATAGACAGCAACAGCCGAACTAGGGGATGATTGGTAATATCAATTTTTTGATCAATAAAATAGGGAATTTCGTAGTCGGCGAAGATCACCTCAATCAGCCTCTCATAGGCCGCAAGATTTCTTACCATCAGAGCCATGTCACGATAGCGCATTCCCTTGTCTCTGCAGAGGCGAACCATATCCCTAGCAGCGGCTTCAATTTCCGAAAAGATATTGACTGAGGAAAACAAGGAAATATCCTGGGTATTTGCTCGATAGATTCTGTAGGGATAGGCGCTCAGATTACGTTCAAGGTGAGCAAGCTCCGCATTAGTTTTGAACCGGAACAAGGGTTCTTCAGCTAAAACAACTGCAGGTTCAACCTCAATGTTTAATTCTTGGGCAATTCTTTTGAGTTTCCTGTAGGCCGCCTTCACCGCAGAAAATACATCAGTTCCGTCAGAAGGTCTACCATCAGAAGGTCTCTCTCCTTCCAGACAATCGGTACACAAGCTGATATTAACCCGTACTGCCGTTTGTAAGAGCTTGGCAACCACTTGGTATTCCTGTGGGGTAAAACCCGCAAAACCGTCAATCCAGATTTCCGCACCCTCATACATGGTCGTCAAGTTTAACTTTTCCGAAGCTAAGGTCAGATCATCATCCGAATCACTGTATCTCTCTACCAGGATCTTCTCAAAAGCAGTAAAGATGGAATTTAGCTCCAGCAACTTTTCCTTTAAAGGATTATCTTCCGCAAAGCCTTGACTGACCTGCACCAAATCTTCAGGAGTTATATTGTAACATTTGAATTCAGTAAATAAACTGGTTAAGGTTTTGACAAAGCCTTGGCGATCAGCAGATTTGGCAAACACCTTCAGATTGCCCTTCATTTTGTCCAAAATCCTGTAAATAATCATGGATTTACCTGCTGAATGAAGGTGGGGATAAGTGATACCCCCTACCTCGTTGAAGATCCTAAAAGCCATCCGTCGGAAACTCAACACTTCGGTTTTGAGAATCCCTCTGGTATCTAGCACGGTAATCAGATCCCTTTCCGCTTGAAAGGTGAATTGTTCTGGGACGAGCAGGATCAAAGGGTGTGCCACGCCACTGGTGATTTTTGTTTTAAGTTCATTCAGGCAAAAGCGCGTTTTACCGCTCCCCGCTCTGCCGTAGATAAATCTCAAACTCATACAGTTCACTCCAAATTAGATTTTCTTTCGAAATTATGAATTATGCATTGTTTCGTCTCGCATTGCTAATTGTGCTTGTTCCGTGAAATATCGGCGATAACCCATTAATACAACAATTAAGCTAGCAATCGCCGTCGCTCCAGTCAGCATAAATTGTACCAGTATTTGATAACGAACAGCTAGGATGGGATCCGCTCCAGCTAAAATCTGTCCAGTCATCATCCCTGGCAATTGAACTAGTCCGACTGTTTTCATGGAATCAATCATGGGGATCATTCCAGCCCTTACAGCTGCTTTAACCACGGGAAAAGCAGCTGTTTTCGGGCTAGCTCCCAAAGACAAGGCAAGTTCCACTTCCCCACGCCGTAATTTCATCTCAGAATGTAAACGGTTTAAGGTTACACTACTGGAAACCATGCAGTTACCAACAATCATTCCGCTCAAGGGAATAATGTATTGTGGAGTTGCCGGTATGATATGTAAAATTAGCAAAAGACTCAGAGTAACAACTTCACTTACTGTAATACCGCTTAAAACTATCCAATGTACTTTAGAAATACCCCGTCCGCGTGAAGCAGCATTTTGCGTGGCGACGCCGATCATTAAAATCAGCATTAAAAAAATATAGAGGGCATGTTGCTGAGCAAAAACATAGGAAAGAATATAGCCTACAATGGTTAGTTGAATGAGAGCTCGGATAACACCGATAGCTAAATCTTTTTCTAAACCTAGTTCCTGATAACGAGCTATTATTGAGGCTACCCCAACAAACCCTAACGAAAAACTTAAAGCTAACCAAGTCATTTGACTTCCCCCAATCCACCATTCAGGAAGGCTTTTGCTTCAGGAGATTTTGGGTTAGAGAAAAATTCCTTTGCCTCAGCTTGTTCAACAATTCGACCATGATGGATTAGACTTACAGTTTGAGCAAGACGCTGAGCCTGTCTAAGATCATGAGTCACCCAAACTACAGAAAGCTTTTGCTGAACACACTGCTTCTTAATCAATTCTTCAATGATTTGGCCCGCTTCCGAATCCAGAGCTGAAGTTGGCTCGTCAAGCAAAAGAATTTCCGGTTCATTTGCTAAAGTTCTCGCAAAGGCTAAGCGTTGTTGCTGCCCACCCGAGAGTGTATTAGGATCACGTTTTAGCAGAGCAGGCTCCAAGCCAACCATCAATAAATAGTCTTCTTGAAGCGCTAATAATTCGCTTTCATTTTCCGCGTTTGACTTTAGGAGACCTTTTATAATTAAAGCACTTCGGTCAATCAAGCGTGAAATTCGGGATCCCGTTGACTTTGAAGGTAAGAAACTCGACCTCTGTTTGCTCCACAAACGTGGGCCATAAAGCAAATTATCACCTACTGTCCCTGTGAAGAAAATCGGCTTTTGGAGCACAAGACCGACACGTCGACGTAATTCTAAGACATTAATCAACTTAATGTCTTGATCATCTAACATAATTCGACCATTTTCGATCTCACGTAAACGATTCAAGGCGTATAATAAACTGCTTTTACCGCCCCCCGAGGGGCCAAGCAAGGCATGAATTGTCCCTGCTTCCAGTTTTAAGGAAATATCTTCAAAAAGTATTGTTCGTTCTGATTCACTTCCTACACTTAGCGAGATATTTTGAACTAGCAATTTAGAAATCGGCAAGTAAAACATCCTTTTTTAAAAGTCTTTAAAGCATCATTGAATCACTCTTTAGGAACAAACCCTCGGCCCACAATTTCACTAGCATTTTGAACAATCATAAAAGCATCAGGATCAACATCTCGTACAGCCTGTTTAAGACGTCCCACCTCAACTAAATTCACCACACAAACGATGACTTCTTTTGCATCATTAGAATATGCCCCGCGTCCTGTCATTATCGTAGCTCCACGACCGATGTCGTTTAGAATATGTTCAATTAATCCAGGTGCTTCGCCTGAAATAATTGTCACAGCTTTGGCTGGAATACCAGCTAGAATAGTATCTAACATCCGACCAGAAACAAATATTGAAACAACTGTATATAGAGCTTTTTCAGAACCAAGGATTGCCCAAGATGCTAAAATAATTATACTATTTAAATAGAGTTGGGAGGTACCCATTCCCAAACCAAATTTTCGCAACAGTACTTTTGCGATAATATCAGTTCCACCTAGACTTCCACCAGAACGAAAGACTATTCCCCCTCCTAGACCTCCAATTATTCCTCCATAAAGAGCACCTAAAAAATAATCGTCCATAGAAAGTGGATGTATACCTTTAAATAAGGAAAGAAAAAGTGTAAAAAAACCCAACCCCACTAAGGTCTTGATTATAAAATTCTTATCAACTCCCCTCCAACCTAAAATTAACAGTGGGATATTCAGAAGCAAGGTTACAAGAGCTATCGGAAACCCCCATTTATAATATATAAGTAAGGCTATACCTCCTATCCCTGAACCGCCTAGTCCAGTTTGTACGATAAAGGCTTGAACAGCGAAGGCCGTAATGATTGCCCCAATGGCGATTCCAAAAATAGATCCGACAAGACGGATGCTCCTTCTACGACGTTGTTTCCAAGGCATTCGTATACTACTCCTTTTCCTCAATACCTATTTTCAAGTGCTGATATATATATAGCAGGTGAGTTGTATAATTCTAATTATAAGGTGTACCTAATACTATTACAATTAATGCGCTAACCCTAATACAATCATGCGTATTTATCTGTTTGTTATGTATTGGAGTATTTTACGTGTGAAAACATTAGAAAGTAGACGATGTCAGAAGATCCAAAACCCTCATCAATTGAATTGATGAGGGTTTTGGATCTTTGTTTAACGGTTGATTTCATTATAGAAAAACTGAAAAGCCCCTGGAGCTAGTAAGTCGTGTAATTCAGTGAATAAATTCGTTGCTTTGATGCCCAACCAATCAGGTAAAAGTAATTCTTCGGGAAGCCCTGGGTCTGAAAATGGGAATTTTCTGTATTGAGTAACAAGCATTACCCGTTCAAAAAAACACTGACTATCACTAAATTCCCTCTTTTCAAGTTGGGACTTGATCTCAGTTAAACGCGAACTATATTCATTTAAAAACTGGCGATAAGCGGCATTTGTCTTTGATAGATCCCAGCACTTGGTAACAAGTATACGATCAAGCGCATATCCGTCGTGAGTTGCTGTAAAAATTTCAATAGAGTCAATAATATTTAGCTTTTTAAATATTTGTTGAACTTCATATTTGTAGTCGTAAGGCGATATCCAAATATTAGAACTAAGTGTACCAAAACCCAACCATTTTAGTTCACGACGTAGCTCGTAGCGAATATCCCTAGTGTTTTTGGAGGAATCTTCATTGGGTTGGATGTGACCAACTAAAAACCAATGCCCGTCCCAACCTTGTGTTTTAGTAGATTGTGGAAAAATCCGTTTCTCGCTGTCTATCATTAATTGTAAACCTTTTTCACTCATTGCATAATAACTTCTTACGCCTTTCTTTTGTCTTTCCAGCCAACCATTGGAATACATGCGAGAAAATGATAGCCGAAAAGCTTGCTCTGAATGGCCAAACTCCTTCAGTAGATTAATTAAACTTCCAACCCAAATTGCACGATTAAGCTTCGGACTATAGACGTAATCCCCGAAAAGCGTAAAAAGTATGGACTGTGTACTTAACGGAAACCTATTTGCCATCGTAATAACTCCTTAAATAATAGTATTTATTTTGCCAAATCCTAGAAATTATAACATAAAGTCAATGTATTTGTAAATACATTGCTGTTTTTTACACATGAGAAATAGTAATTTAAATACTTTGATCAGACTCTTTCTGTACCTTCCAGCATTTAACTAGAACAGATGGACACATGCAAAAAGCAGCTGGCTCTGCCGACTGCTTTCATCTAGGAAATGTGTTCTCAAGGAGCGAAGTGAGTGGTACACAGGAGAAACTTATGAACAATTTCTGGGTCAAATTTTTTCCGTCCCGCCAGTGCTTCTTTAAGATAGGCGTATTTACCGCGGGGAGAATGGGACTCCAACTCCTGCCCATGAACTGATCACAGGTAGATACACCGTAACCTCAACGGGCACAGACTGTAGCTGAAGCGGCATTGGCAATGGCAATGGCAATGGGTCTACACAAGGTCTGATAAAAAGAAGCCAAGCTATGATTAGCTTGATAATGTTTGAATTATTATATTAGTGAAAAAATATTTATATCATTTATTATTTCGCTCTTCACCTTTCCCTCTTCTTCTAGGTACTTCAAATGTGCGATTGCTTCTCCAGTAGCAAACCATTTCTGAGCTACAGGAAATTCCTCCCATGATGGGCTAACAATATCCCAACTCATTTTCGAGGCTACGGTATAAGCGTCCATGCTGCCTAAGTCCAAAATGGGAAGAATTTCAGACGCTCTAATTAGATAGTGCTGTTTAAGTTCATTAATTCTTTTTCTGTGGTTTGAAATAATGTCCCGATGGCCTGGTAAGACAAGCTCGATATCAAGCTGGTAAACTTTATCTAAACTTAGCAAATAATCATGCAGAGGATTACCATCTTCTGTCCTAAATAGTGATACATTGGGAGTAATATTGCCAAGAATATGATCACCTGATATAAGCAGCCTTTTGGCTGGCTCATAAAGACACATATGGCCTTTTGTATGACCGGGGGTTGCAACGCACCTGAATTGATAGTCTCCAACCCTAATGATATCGCCATTCTTGACGATGCTCAGTTCAATAGGACTAGAAGAATATTTGTAACCAGGATGTGTATTTAGGGCATTTTCAACTTCCTTAATCGGAAAACCATGTGCGCGAGCACCCTTACGCATACTATCCCAGTAATCGTTTGTTGGAAAAATTTCATTCCCATCTACTCTGCTGCAGTACACTTTCGAGGTATCACTGGAAAGGGTTGCCACCATCCCTGCATGGTCAGCGTGCATATGCGTGATGAAAATATCAGTATTTTCCATTTTTATATTGAGTTTCTTTAAAGCCGAAAGCATTACCTCAACGCATATTTCTCTGTTAAGTCCCGTATCGATAATCAGATTTCTTTCGGGAGATTTTATTATATAAGAATTAACTGCTTTAAGGGGACTATTGGGAATGGGGATTTCTATTCTGTAAATATCCGGCATTACTTGATGACTCATATTGAAGCTCTCCTTCTTTTCGATGTCTTTTTAATGAAGGTGACCGAGAGTATTTTAAAGATATATAAACCTAAAAGTCCGAAAAACAGTCTTTTCGGACTTTTAGACTTCTGGTTGTAGTTCTTGGACTTTCTATAAACAGTATGTGGTACTTACTTTACTTCAATTACTTCAACTTGTACCCCATGCAGACTGCGAGGATGGATAAAGTTTACTTTACACCAACCAGCATCAACAGGTTTATCCAGTATAAACTGAGCGCCCATTTCTTCCTTAATGATGTTCTGTTCCTTTTCAATGTCATCGACCTGCATCGAAATCAAAAACATCCCTTCACCATTTTTTTGCAAAAATTTGGCGACAGATGTATTGTCTGTTTTTGAGGCAATGAGATGCACTGCTAGTCCGTTTACATTAAGTCGATAAGCCTCTAAACCTGGAAAAGCAAAAGCTTCCTCTGGTACATATTCAGACGTAACACCAAATAATTTTTCATAAGTTCCTTTAGCGGCGTTCAAATCCTTGACCGCAATATTGAATCCGTAAATCTTTCTCTCTGACATTAACTTTCCCCCTTAATTTTTTTTAAATTTTGTGAAAACTTTTTTTATTGGACAAAATTATTTTTAATGAAGCTTTACCAGAACGAAAACTAGACAAACATTTCTGATAAATAATACTTAGTATACACTAATTCAGTGAATTTTACAAACTTATCTTAACAAATTATCGAATCCAGAGCTGAATTTAACTCTGAATCGCTTTTCTCATTTCTACACTCCTCCATTTTGACTGCCTCTTGATTGGAACAGGTTCGTCTATCCTACGATCTGACCTTCCCCGTAGATCATATATTTTATTGTAGTTAATTCTCTTAAACCCATCGGGCCTCGAGCATGGAGTTTTTGCGTACTGATCCCGATTTCGGCACCAAAACCAAATCTTCCGCCATCCGTAAATCTCGTAGAAGCATTTACATAAACTGCAGCCGCATCAACTTCTTTTAAAAATCGTTGAGCATTTGGATAATTTTCTGTAATAATAGTTTCTGAATGTTTAGTACTATAACTATAAATATGATCAAGTGCCTGATCTAAATCTTTAACTACCTTAACACTTATGATTAAATCAAGATATTCAGTTGCCCAATCTTCTTCTGAAGCCAGAAGAGCATAGGGTAAAAGAGCACAAGTTCTTGAACAACCTCTAATTTCAACCTTGTGTTTCTTTAATTCCTCACCTATCAACGGGAGAAATTCATTGGCCACAGTTTCATCAACTAAAAGAGTTTCTAAGGCATTACATACCCCCGGTTTATCAGTTTTAGAATTAATGATGATCGGTAGAGCCTTAGTAAAGTCTGCCGCTTGATCGACATAAGCATGGCAAATTCCTGTACCAGTTTCGATAACTGGTACGGTGGAATTTTGCACAACCGTTTGAATAAGTCCCGCTCCACCTCTTGGAATTACTACATCGACATAAGCATTCATTTTTAACAACTGTTGTACGTATTCCCGATCAGTTTGAGTGATAAGTTGAATAGCCCCTTGAGGTATCCCGTTTTCTTCAGCAGCCTTAGCAATTACCCTAGCTAAAACTTTATTACTTTCGATGGCTTCTGATCCGCCCCTTAGAATAACTGCATTTCCGGACTTAAGGCAAAGTCCAGCAGCATCGACAGTTACATTGGGTCGAGCTTCATAAATCATGGCAATAACGCCCAAAGGCACACGCATACGCTGGATTCTCAGACCATTAGGTCTAGTCCAGAACTCACCTACACCAGTAGGATCAGGTAAATTAACGACTTCTCGAAGAGCTTCACTAATCTGCTTAATACCCTCTGAAGTTAACCGTAATCGATTAACCAAACTACTTTTTAAGCCTTTAGCAAGTGCTCCTTTTACATCAAGCTCATTAACATCTAAAATCTCCTTTTCATGAGCTAAAAGTGCCTCTGCCATGGCTAATAAGGCCTTATTCTTTTCGGCCGTCCCCATAGAAGCTAATTTCCTAGCGGCTTGTTTAGCCCGCTGCCCCAAAATAATCAAATCTTGATGAATATCCATCAACCCATGACCTCCATCCTTTTGAATAATTCATAATTATACAAAGTTACTATTGTAATCTAAATTTGATCAGTATGTAATTATCTTTAAAATCAATAATGAAACAACAAACTTTTGAGGAACGCATAGGTTATTTTATCGACTGCAACTATCCTTCGGTACGAATTATTAATAATTATGCATTATGCCATTATGCATTATGCCATTATGCATTACACATTGCGTTAAGTGCATTAAGCATTAAGTATTAAGTATTAAGTATTAAGCAAGGTCATATTATCTCTATGAACAATCTCTTCACCCACTAAACTCGGAATTAAATCAAGCATTTCTTTAGAATGTTTTCCTTGTACCATCAGTAACTCTTCACTACTTAGCTCTACTAGACCACGGGCAATTTCTTGTCCGTTGGTATTTGTAATACGAATAAGTTCTTTTCTTCCCCAAGAACCCTTTACCCCGATTATTCCTTTGGGCAGTAAACTCTTCCCATCGTTAACTAGAGCACTCACTGCACCCTCATCAATTATTATAGTTCCTTCCGATAAACCTGCATACGCAATCCAACGTTTTCGCCCGACTAAACCACGCTTCAGAGGAACAAAATAGGTTCCGCGAGGACGAAGTCCTTCAGTAATTCGCACAATCTCTTTCATACGTGAAGAATTCAAAAGCATCATTCCTATCCCGAATCGAGTGGCAACTCGAGCAGCCTGTAGTTTAGCAGCCATACCACCTGTTCCGATGACTGTACCAGCTCCACCCGCTACTGATTCAACTTCAGAAATATCTTTCACTTCTTCAATTAATTGAGCAGTTAGATCATCTTTAGGATTCGAAGTATAGAGACCGTCCACATCCGTTAAAATAATCAAAAGATCGGCTTGGACTAAACCTGCGACTAAAGCGGATAGGCGATCATTATCCCCAAAACAGAGCTCTTCCACAGCAACCGTGTCATTTTCATTAATGATCGGGACAGCTTGTAAGCGCAAAAGAGTCTCAATGGTATTCCTAGCATTACGATAACGCAACGGATTTGCCAAATCTGAACGTGTTAACAGAATCTGCGCACCTGTTAAATTATGGTCTTTAAGTAATTGAGCATACTTTCCAATTAACAAACCTTGTCCCACTGCTGCCAAGGCTTGTTTAGCAGAAATACCACGCGGTCTAGTTTTAAGCTGTAATTGCCCCATTCCTGCTGCAACCGCACCAGAACTAACAAGAATACATTCTATTCCTGCTTGATGCAGCAAAGCAATTACTCCAACAATTTCGGAGATAGCGGTTTCATCAAGACCGCCTTCTAGATGGTTCAAACTACTACTACCAATTTTTAACACAACTCTTCGGATTTCTCCAGTCACCCAGAATACTCCCCTTCCACACTACAAATGTTAAGGATAATTATATCATGTACCGCTGATTAATGAAGTTTATCTATAACAAATATCCAGGATTGATTCTGCAATAAAATCAAATAAGACTCCTCCCATCCCTTTAAGGACAAAAGAAATCTTCGGTTGCACTACCTTAAAACTAATGGTTATCTGCCTAACGCCTCTAGTACGGCGTCGCCCATCGCACTTGTACTAAGAACTCGCTCTCCAGGTTTAGCAATATCTGAAGTTCTTAAGCCAGCTTCCAGAACGTTCTCGACAGCACGTTCAATTAAACTAGCCTTATCTTCTAAACCAAACGTACTTCGTAACATAAGTGCGGCTGAAAGGATAGTCGCTAAAGGATTAGCTAGATTTTTTCCAGCAATATCTGGTGCCGAACCATGGGCAGGTTCATAAAGACCCTTTACTCCGTTTAAGCTAGCTGAAGCCAACATACCGATGGAGCCTCCAAGCACCGAGGCTAAATCTGTGAGTATATCACCAAACATATTTTCAGTAACTATCACGTCAAATTGTTCAGGATAGCGCACAAGTTGCATAGCGGCATTATCGACATACATATGAGTTAGCTCAATATTTGGAAACTCCTTGGCTACATCAAGGGTTACTTCCCGCCAAAAACGTGAGGATTCCAAAACATTGGCCTTATCAACAGAACACAGCTTTTTACGTCTTTGTTGAGCTGTTTGAAAACCTAAGCGAACAATACGACGAATTTCCTCATCAGAATAGATCAGAGTGTCAAAAGCTGCGGGAGGATTATCCGTCCTACCTTTTTGTCCAAAGTACAACCCTCCGGTAAGTTCACGAATGACAACTAGATCAACCTTCTGGATCACTTCAGGTTTTAAAGTCGAGGCAGAAATTAAGGCTGGAAAAATGTGGATTGGGCGGATGTTGGCAAATAGTCCCAAAGCTTTACGTAAGGCAAGTAGCCCAGCCATTTCTGGACGTTCAGTTGCTGGTAACGTATCCCATTTAGGACCACCCACTGCACCGAGTAAAATCGCCTCAGCTTTTTGACAAGCTTCCAGAGTCTTCTGAGGTAAGGCCTGTCCCTGGGCATCAATCGCAGCTCCACCAAAAAAATGCTCCTCATATTCCAGCTTTAATGGACTATCTACCATTACCGCTTGTAATACCCTTAGAGCTTGAGGTACTATCTCTTGACCTATTCCATCACCAGGTAAAACTATAATTTTAGGCATCTTTTTTCCTCCCTCGAATATACGGTGCTAAACCACCTGCATTAATCAATTCCTGCATAAACGGTGGAAAAGGTCGCGCCTGAAAGGTAGTTTCCCTCGTTAAATTATCAATTCGTCCACTTTCTAAATCCACTATAACTTCTTCTCCAGGAGATAGTCCTGCTACAGCTTCTGAACATTCCAAGATCGGCAGCCCAATATTTAAAGCATTACGATAAAAAATCCTAGCAAAAGATTCAGCGATAACTACCTTAACCCCAGAGGCTTTAATGGCAATGGGAGCATGTTCTCGTGAAGAACCACAACCAAAATTTTTCCCAGCTACTAAAATATCTCCCGGTTGCACATGTTGTGCAAAACTTAAATCTCCATCTTCCATACAATGAGCAGCAAGATGTTCAGGAGTAGAACTATTAAGATAACGAGCTGGAATAATTACGTCGGTATCAACATCATTACCAAACTTCCACACTTTACCCATCTTATAGCACCTCCCTAGGATGAACAATTTCTCCACGAATAGCCGAGGCCGCTGCGACTGCAGGATTACACAAATAAACTTCGCTTTCCGGATGTCCCATTCGTCCTACAAAGTTACGATTAGTCGTTGCTAAAGCTTTTTCACCTTTGGCAAGAATACCCATATGTCCACCTAGACAAGGACCACAAGTTGGCGTACTCACAGCAGCACCAGCTGCAACTAAAGCATCGATAATCCCTTCTTTTAAAGCCTGACGATAAATAGTTTGAGTCCCAGGGAAAACCAACAAACGAATTTCAGGATGAACTTGTCTGCCACGCAATATTTCAGCAGCTACACGCAAATCCTCAATCCTTCCATTCGTACATGAACCAATGACCACTTGATCAATTTTAATTCCACTGGCCTCTTCAACCGCTTTAGAATTTTCTGGCAAATGTGGAAAAGCGACTTGCAAGGGTATATCGGCGACGTTAAACTCCATAACATTAGCATAATCTGCATCCCTGTCACTATAATAGCTAGAATAGGAACGACGGGCCAGACCTTCTAAATACTCGAAGGTTTTTTCATCTGGTGCTATAATTCCATTTTTAGCCCCTGCCTCAATCGCCATATTACACATCGTAAAACGATTATCCATTGATAACGCAGAAATTCCTTCACCAGTAAACTCCATGGCTTGATAACGAGCACCATCGACACCAATCTTACCAATAATATAGAGAATAAAATCTTTTCCGCCAACCCACTGTTGAAACTTATTTCCATTAAAAACAAATTTAATTGACTCTGGTACACGGAACCAAGCTTCCCCAGTTGCCAGTCCAGCCGCTAAATCAGTGCTCCCAACCCCAGTTGCAAAAGCCCCTAGCGCTCCGTAAGTACAAGTATGAGAATCAGCCCCAATAATACAATCCCCTGGTAAGGTAATCCCCAACTCAGGTAACAGGCAATGTTCTATGCCCATTCGACCTACATCATAAAAATGCTCAACATCGTGTTTACGTGCAAACTCCCGGATAACCTTGCATTGTTCAGCCGAAGCAATATCTTTATTTGGTACAAAATGATCTAAAACTAAAGCAACCTTTTTGGCATCAAACACTTCACTAGATCCAAATTTCTCAAATTCTCGAATTGCAACAGGTGCAGTGATATCATTGGCTAAAACTAGATCTAATTTGGCAGTGATCAATTGACCTGGGACAACTTCAGCCAAACCAGCGTGTTTGGCAAGAATTTTTTCTGTAATAGTCATGGCCATCCGAAATTTACCTCCTTTTCAAGGTCTAGCTCTTTTGTTTACGAAACTCAATCCAGCCACGTTCCAAAGCTCGGTTTACAGCCTGCAGATAAGCGTTAACACTGGATTGGATAATATCAGTACTTATCCCTCTCCCGACAACAAGGTGCTCAGCGAAATCAACCGTCACAACAACTTCACCTTGAGCATCTTCACCACCATCAATGGCCTGAAGAACATAGTTAATTAACTTTCCCTTAATGCCTAATACTTTATCAATTCCCTTAAAGGCAGCGTCAACGGGGCCATCTCCACTAGCAGTTTCCTCATAAAGTTGCTCTTGAAACATTAAACCTATCATCGCAGTAGGAACGATTCGTGTTCCACTAGATACTTGTAAATAATCCAAAACAATCAAGTCAGTTTTTTCAGTTATAATTTCGACCAAAGAAAACAAATCGGCGGTAGTCACTTCGCGTTTGCGTTCAGCTAAAATTTTAAAACGACTAAACATTTCGTCAAGAGCTTGATCAGCCAATTCCAAGCCTAATTCAGACAAACGTTGGCGAACTGCATGTCTACCAGAATGTTTTCCTAAAACAATAGTATCAGCATCAAGTCCTATTGAACTCGGCAACATAATTTCATAGGTCGACCGCTCTTTAAGCATTCCATCTTGGTGAATACCTGACTCGTGCGCAAAAGCGTTTTTACCCACGATGGCTTTATTATTCTGAACCATCATGCCCGTTAAACGACTAACTAAATGACTGGTACGGGCAATCTCCGTTGTTATAATCCCTGTTTCTATTCCGTATTGATCCTTGCGTGTACGTAAAACCATCGCAAGTTCCTCTAAAGCGGCATTTCCCGCCCTTTCACCAATACCGTTGATAGTACACTCTAACTGATGCACTCCAACTTTGAGGGCAGCCAGAGAATTAGCGACTGCTAACCCTAAGTCATTATGGCAATGAACGCTTACAGCCACCTTTTCAATCCCAATGGTCTTTTGCATCACTGCCTTAATAAAAGCAGCAAATTCTTCAGGGGTAGCATAGCCAACAGTATCAGGAATATTTAGTACTGTAGCGCCTGCCTCAATGACACCTGAAAACACTTTAGCCAAAAAATCGACGTCACTACGCGAAGCATCTTCCGCACTAAACTCCACGTCGCTAACTTTAGATTTTGCTAAACGGACGGATCGAACTGCCTGTTCTAATACATCTTGAGAAGACTTTTGGAGTTTGTATTGCATATGTATAGGTGAAGTTGCAATAAACGTGTGAATACGCGGACTTTCGGCCCCTGAAATAGCCTCCCAAGCGGTTTCAATATCTTTTTCTTGGGTGCGTGCCAAAGCAGCGACCCCTACATTACGAACCTCTAAAGCAATTCGGCGTACAGCCTGAAAATCTCCCGGAGAGGCAACTGGAAAACCAGCCTCTAGAACATCCACGCCAAGTTTAGCCAACTGACGAGCAATTTGGAGTTTTTCTTCAACATTAAGGGCTACCCCTGGGGACTGCTCGCCGTCTCTTAGTGTTGTATCAAAAATTTTAATTCGACGCATTCAGTCAGCGCCCCCCTTTTGATAATGCATAAGTCTTATTTATAACAGAAGTTATAAGTCGGGAATATCCGACATATAACTTCTGTTCTTCCTCTGGTAGTTTTATTTTCTTCTAAACACTCGTGCTCCTTTGGAGCACTTACTATAATGAAAATGACTATTTTCTTGCCATATTCTAGTTCTTGGTTTCTAGTCTGCTTTAGGTTTGGGTAGCCAACTCATCATCCCACGTAACTCTTTGCCGACTTTTTCGATGAGATGGTTTTCTTCTTGACGAGCAACCGCATTAAAGGCAGGGCGATTTGCTTGGTTTTCCAGTAACCAGGATTTAGCAAACTGTCCATTTTGAATTTCTTCTAACACCTTTTTCATTTCTAGGCGAGTTTGTTGATTAATAATTCGTTTACCCACAACTTGATCACCATATTGGGCAGTATCAGAAACTGAATAGCGCATGCGGGTTAAACCGCCTTCGTACATTAAGTCCACAATTAATTTTAACTCATGTAGGCATTCGAAATAAGCAATCTCTGGCTGATATCCAGCTTCAACCAAGGTATCAAAACCAGCTTTTACTAGCTCGCTAGCTCCTCCACAAAGGACTGCTTGTTCTCCAAAAAGATCTGTTTCGGTTTCTTCACCGAACGTTGTTTCCAAAACACCAGCTCGGGTTGAACCAATTCCTTTGGCATAGGCCATTGCTAACTCTCTTGCTTTTCCAGTGGCATCCTGATGTACTGCGATCAAAGCAGGTACTCCCGCTCCCTCTGTATAGGTGCGTCGAACTAAATGACCAGGACTCTTCGGTGCAACCATGAAAACGTCGACGTCTTTAGGCGGTACAATTTGTCCATAGTGAATATTGAAACCATGGGAAAAGACGAGCGCTTTACCCGTAGTAAGATAAGGTTTTATCTCAGCGTGGTAAATTGCACTTTGTCTTTCATCTGGTAATAGAATTTGGATAACATCAGCACGGGCTGCAGCCTCTGCAACTGTTAAAACCTCAAAACCAGCACTTTCAGCCAGTTTCCGGCGCGCACTATCCGAGCGTAAGCCAATAAGCACTGTTAGTCCAGAATCTTTTAAATTTTGGGCTTGCGCATGGCCTTGACTACCATAACCCATGACCGCAATCACCTTACCCTTTAATAAATCCAGATTCGCATCGGCGTCATAAAACATTTTAGCCATTAGTTCATCTTCCTTTCCTTTTCCAACATCTTGATTTATCTTACTATCATTCCATTAAAATTCCAAGTTTCGGTTAAATGGCATGTAGTGATAGCCTAGGCTATAGTTCTTAAAATTCTAACTATCCGAGCGCATGATCGCTATTGTCCCCGTGCGAACAAGTTCCAAAAGACCATAAGTACGCATCGTACGTACAAAAGCATCAATTTTTTCTACGTCACCCGTTAATTCCACCGTGAGGTTACTCCGTCCCATATCTACTACTCTCCCTCGGAAAACATCGACCGTTTGCAAAACTTCCAGACGTGATTCAGCATTGACCTTAACCCGAACTAAGGCTAACTCTCTGTCAACGATTGTTTCCTTCGTCAAATCGGTTACTTTGTGAACTTCAACCAATTTATAAAGTTGTTTGCTGACCTGTTCTATAATTTGATCATCCCCGTTGACCACAATTGTCATCCGTGAAATACTGGGATTTTCAGTTTGACAAACAGAAAGACTATCAATATTATAAGCCCTTCGAGCAAACAATCCCGCTACCCTCGTTAGGACACCAGGATGGTTTTCGACGAGCACTGCTAAAGTATGCAACATCTCTTCTACCTCCCTAGCATTTCAGTAATTGCGCTGCCTGGTACAACCATCGGTAAAACTTCTTCGTCAGGTGAAATAATAAAATCCATCAGCACAGGACCTGGAAAGGCCATCGCCTCTTGCAAACAGTCTTTAACCCCCTCAGCAGTAGTTACCCGAATTCCTTTTATCCCATAGGCCTCGGCAAGTTTAACAAAATCAGGATTAGCATGCAGTTGAATCTCACTATATCTGCCGTCACAAAACATTGTTTGCCACTGTCTTACTAAACCTAAAACTCCATTGTTCATGAGCACAATTTTAACAGGGAGCTTATGTTGGGCAATAGTAGCTAACTCCTGAATGCTCATCTGCAAGGATCCATCCCCAGTAATCAGAACTACTGTCTTTTCCGGTTCGGCAACTTGAGCCCCGATCGCAGCAGGAAGTCCAAAACCCATAGTTCCGAGTCCTCCACTCGTGACTAATTGCCGAGCATATTGAGTCGGATAACATTGAGCCACCCACATTTGATGCTGTCCTACATCTGTGGCAATAATAGCCTCATCTCCAGCAATTTCAGCAACACTTTCGAGGATCATTTGAGGAGAAAGGCGTCCATCTTGCTCGTAACGCAAAGGAAAATCTTTTTGCCAAGACCGTATTTGCTCCCACCAGCCGGTTACCTGCGGAGGAACCAAGCGAGGAACTAACTCTTCAAGAACCAAACGAACATCGCCTACAATAGGAATATTCGGACGGACAACTTTACCTATTTCAGCAGGATCAATATCAATATGCACGATTTTAGCCTTAATAGCGAACTTATGCCCTAAGCCACTGGTTACGCGGTCGTCGAAACGCACACCAAGTGCGATTAATAAATCGCAATCATCTACGGCATAATTTGCGGCTACGATACCATGCATCCCAACCATCCCCAAAAAATTGGCATGCTTCGAAGGTAAACAGCCCAAACCCATCAGCGTAGTAACCACGGGCAGATTACATTTTTCTACCAAATACCTTAAGGCTTCAGCTGCTCCGGCCGTAATAACCCCTCCACCAGCATAAACAACTGGTCTGGAGCTTTTAGCAATTGCTTTAGCTAATTCCTCAATTTGTCCACTATTCCCTTTACCGAAAACCTTATAACTTTTTAAAGCCATTTTTGAAGATGCCGGCTCAACTTCTTTTTGGTTAAGAATGTCTTTGGGTAAATCAATTAAGACCGGCCCAGGACGACCTGTCCGAGCAATATAAAATGCTTCTTTTACTATTCGAGGCAGTTCCCTAGCATCTTTAACAATATAGGAATGTTTTGTAATGGGTATGGTAATTCCAGTAATATCAGCCTCCTGAAAAGAATCGGTTCCCAGTAATCCCGTGGGTACCTGACCGGTTAAAATAACCATAGGTATCGAATCCATATAGGCATTCGCTATTCCAGTAACTAGATTAGTAGCGCCCGGACCAGAAGTCGCTAAACATACTCCTACTTTAGCACTTACACGTGCATATCCATCTGCAGCATGTACAGCACCCTGTTCGTGACGTACTAAGACATGCCGAATATGGCTTTTAAGCAAAGCATCAAGCAAAGCAAGCAGAACAGCACCAGGAAATCCGAAAATAACTTCGACTTCCTCTTGTTCTAAAGCTTCCAATAAGATTTCCGCACCATTCACTTTAGCTTCACTCACCTTTCCCTGTCTTAAATCCCGCTCCATGTGCTGCTGATTGTACTAAGCTAGCATAACGACCAAGGTAACCCTTGCGCTCAACGACTTTATTTTCAGGTGATAACTCTGGATCTTTACGTCGCTCAGCCTTAACCGTTTCATCTAATATCCAATCAATTCGACCCTGTTGCAGATCAATCCTAATCCGATCACCTGTTAAGACATAAGCAATTTCTCCACCCATAGCAGCTTCTGGCGATATATGTCCAATAGAAAGCCCCCTACTAGCGCCAGAAAAACGTCCATCAGTAAGGAGTGCGACTTTAGAGTCTAAGCCCATTCCTGCCAAAGTTGCAGTAGGTCCAAGCATTTCCCGCATGCCAGGCCCACCCTTTGGTCCTTCATAACGAATAACGACTACATCTCCAGCCACAATTTGACCACTTTGGATAGCATTCGCTGCAGCATCTTCACAATTAAAAACCTTTGCTATACCATCTAAGATCATATTTTGATCTGCTAATGCCCCCTGTTTAATAACTGCTCCCTCAGGTGCCAAATCCCCGAAAAGTATTTTTAAGCCACCTTTTGTAGAATATGGCTGAGCAATTGGGCGAATTACGGTAGGTTCAATAACCATGGCATTACGTAATCGTTCGGCTTGAGATACTCCAGAGACAGTCATCACCGAACCATCAAAAAGATCTGCTTGAATTAATTGTTTAAGAACAGCACTTACTCCTCCTGCTAGGTGCAAATCAGTTAAATGATGCGCACCCGCAGGGCTGATTTTGCAAACTTGTGGTGTACATTCACTTACTTTGTTTACATTATTAATATCCCAGGCTATCTCAGCTTCTTGAGCGATGGCTGGCAAATGTAATATAGTATTTGTCGAGCAACCTAAGGCCATATCTAAAGCAATTCCATTTAAAATTGCTTTTTCTGTGATAATATCACGCGGCTTGAGATCTTGTTGAAATAGTTCTATAATCTGGTAACCCGTTTCTTTAGCCAAAACTAAGCGTTGTGAATAAACCGCTGGGATCGTACCATTACCTGGCAAGGCTATACCGAGTGCTTCAGTCAAACAATTCATCGAATTCGCAGTAAACATCCCTGAGCACGAACCGCACGTCGGACAAGCTGAAGCTTCTAATTCCTTTAACCACACTTCATCATTAAGCTGAGCATGAACTCGTCCAACACCTTCAAATAAAGTACTGAGACTAACATCCTTACCCTCAAAGCGCCCAGGCAACATTGGACCGCCACTTACAAAAATAGCAGGTAAATTCAAACGCATCGCAGCCATTAACATCCCCGGTACAACTTTATCACAACTCGGGATAAACACTAAGGCATCAAGCTGGTGAGCCATAGCCATAACTTCAATTGAATCAGCAATTAGTTCTCTGCTGGCCAAGGAAAAATGCATTCCTTCATGCCCCATGGCCAAGCCGTCACATACTGCTATACAAGGAAATTCCATAGGGGTTCCGCCATTTTCGCGGATACCAGACTTAACCGCCTCGGAAATCTGACGCAAGTGCATATGCCCAGGAACAATTTCATTAAAAGAATTCACAACTCCAATAAACGGTTTGGCAATCTCCCGATCAGTTAGACCCAACGCTTTAAGGAGAGAACGATGCGGTGCTCTATCTACCCCTTGTTTAAGATTATCACTTTTCACGTCATTTCCCTCCACCTAAATAATTTAGCCATTCCTATCCATACCAACTATCCAAAGATCTAGGCTGAAAAAATCTCCGACCCATTGATCTGTGTTAATGCTCGGAACTCCACTAATAGCTTTTTAAAAATTTCTCCAGGGGTCCCTTGACCAATTTCGCGTCCATCAATTTTAACCGTTGGAATTAACTCTGCAGCAGTTCCAGTCAGAAAACATTCCTCAGCTGTATATAAATCATGACGAGTAAACAATTCTTCCTTCGCCTCGATTCCTATTCGACGAGCAATTTCGAGAACAGAATTACGCGTTATTCCTTCAAGTATTCCAGCATAAATGGGTGGAGTTAGCAAAACTCCTTCCTTATATATAAAGATATTATCACCCGTTCCTTCGGCAACATAACCGTCTTGATTCAACATCACGGCTTCCATCACACCCGCTTCACGGGCTTCAATTTTAGCCAAGATATTATTTAAATAGTTTAAAGATTTAATTCTGGGGTTCAAGGAATCCGGATTATTACGACGGATAGCCACTGTTTTAACTTCTAAACCAATCTCATACATACTAGGCGAAAATAATTTAATCTGATCAGCAATACAATAAACTGCTGATCTAGGGCAGTTCGTGGGGTCTAAACCAAGATCTCCTTTGCCCCTAGACACAACAAGTCTAATGTAAGCATCTTTGAGTCCATTACGACGCAGGGTTTCTAAAACAATTTCTTGCATTTCTTCTACAGGAATTTCAATCTTCAACTTAATTGATTTTGCCGACTCGTATAAACGTTTTAGGTGTTCAGGCAATTTAAATACTCGACCATTGTAGGCTCGAATACCTTCGAAAATCCCATCTCCATAAAGAAATCCGTGATCAAAGATGGAGACTTTAGCTTCAGTTTCCGGAACGAATTCACCATTACAATAAATAACAATGTCCATTTTTCTTAAACCTTCCTCTCATTGACTATTACATTAACCCTCTAAAGTGAACCCAATGTAAAACGAAAAACCCAGCGTAGCTCCTTAAACGTGGAACCTTCCGCATGGGTTTTTTACCCACGAACTTTAGGTACATTCAAACAATATTCAGAAAACTAAGTGCTAATAAAACTTTATGATATTTGCTATCTAGTTTATATTATAGTGCTTATTGTGTCAATCCACAGAGATGTTTTTCAGAATTGCTTCCACCGTAATTCTTCACCATTATAACCTTATTTCAATGTAACATAACATAAAAAATGAGTTAAAGCAGTAAAATTTTGGCCTACACTTCTTTTTCCTTGATTCTTATTTCAACCTCTACCGACTGTTTCTAAAAGAGATAATTAATCATTTTTTGAAAAACCGAAAGTTCCAATTTTGTCAGCTAATATTCGATACTCTCTTAGGCTATAACTAAAAGGTCTAATCAAGTCAAGGTCTGGTCGACCTTTTTCATCTAAGACGTCTTCATTGTAATGAACTGCTAAAATCTCGGCAATAAAAGCATCATTACTTCCTAAGGTGATTATTTGGCGCACTTTGCATTCAATGTTCACTGGGCATTCGACAATCAATGGGGCTTTTAGATACGTGGCTGGAGCTGTTGTAAATCCTGTCTCTTTGAATTTATCCACTTTTCCGCCAGAAACTAGCCCGCAAAAATCAACCTGTTTAACTTGGTCAACTGTGGGAATATTGATCACGTATTCCCCAGATTCTTTGATTATTTTGTATGAATACCTCGTTGGATTAACTCCAATATATACTATTGGAGGTTCAGAACACATAATCCCAGTCCAGGCGATTGTCAGAATGTTCGGTTGAATACCTTTCATCGTTGAGCTTACAAGCACTGTTGGCAAAGGGAAAAGCGCAGTGTTAGGCTTATGAGTTACTTTGCTGATTTTAAATCACATCCTTGTTACAGTTTGATACTATACCTATTATTATACATCTAGATCATCTAACGTTAAATATGTCATAGTACCTTTTTTGTTATATTATTAAATTAACTCTTTGAATAAATTCATAAATTATTTTAGCAGTTGCTCCCCAAATAATTTCCCCCTGAACCTTATATACATATATTTGGGATTTGCGATCACCCCAAGGCTTTGTATATTTTTCTGGTAACCCTAATTCGCGGGCAGGAAAAGTAGTTATTTCATTTCCTTTTTCATCCACGAAAGAAGGAAAGTTTTTAAGACAAACCTGATATACCTCAGGTTTGTTTTTTTCGAAATAAGCAACTGGAACAGTAAAAATATACTCGACTTCTCTTTTGTCCAGAGTAATCTCAGCTTTATCTTGAATGTC
The DNA here is from genome assembly GCA_049302575.1 of Desulfitobacteriaceae bacterium. GTDB lineage: Bacteria > Bacillota > Desulfitobacteriia > Desulfitobacteriales > Desulfitobacteriaceae > JBAQMG01. The sequence continues at coordinate 65,888 of JBAQMG010000051.1, forward strand.
TGCTATCCCAACATAGGGATAAATAATTGCCCCGCTAGAAGTAAACACGTTATGTAATTTTCCAACAATGTTTAGTTTCCCTTCAGCAATACCTAATTCCTCAACAGTTTCACGAAGGGCTGTGTGTTCAAAATCAGAATCAATCTTGGGATCGTAATGTCCCCCGGGGAAACATATTTCACCACCCTGCCTGATGCTCAAAGCCCTTTTTTGAAAGACTAAGTGGTATTCATCATTCAACAAAACCAACAAGACAAGCACAGCGGATTTATAATTTTCCTCACTCCCCTGAATTTTAGTTACCAAGGGTAATAATACGTCCTTTAACTTTACTATCTGTTCTTTACGCATATGTTTCCCCTCACTATTTGTTCTTAGCGTCAGAAGAGGCTAATTAAATTAATGGAATAATTCCGAGCCTTGATGGCGGTTAAGTCGTTAATGGAAATAGTTTCGCAAGACAGCTCCCGCTCAGGAATCTGCAGGAGGCTGTAAAAAGAACTCAATTTCATAACGCTCACTCAACCATTTTGTTTTCCACTCATCTCTTAATAAGATGGCAAAGTTTTCATCTTTATCTAAAACGACCATACTCATGTTGGAATCTTGCAAAGTATTGAGCTTAGCTTCACTTTTTATATTAATCCAACGTACGACCTCGTAAGCAAGATTTTGGATCGTCACCGTTACACCATATTCTTCACGCAAACGAAATTCCAAGACTTCAAATTGCAGTTGTCCAACTACTCCGATGATCGGGGCTTCAACCCCACTATTAAGATCCCTAAAGACATGGATAGCACCTTCCTCTTGGAGTTCTTGGATACCTTTAATAAACTGTTTACGTTTCAAGGCATTGCTCGTGCTAATTCGGGCGAAATTTTCCGGATTAAAAAAGGGCATAGCCTCAAAGAGAATCCCTTCTTTTTCACTCAGAACATCCCCAATACGCAAGGTTCCATTATCATGGACTCCAATGATATCCCCAGCGTAAGCTTCATCGAGAATGACCCTTTCTTGCGCAAAGAGTTGTTGGGGCTGGGCAAGGCGCATTCGGCGATGCGTTCGAGAATGAACAACATTCATCCCCCGTTCGTACTTTCCCGAACAGATTCGGATAAAAGCAATACGATCCCTATGCATGGCATTCATATTTGCCTGAATTTTAAAAACAAACCCAGAAAAAGTCGGAGTTTCTGCAGGTAATTCTCCCTGATTAGTCGTTCTAGGTGCAGGAGTTGGTGCTAACTCTAAAAAACTATGGAGAAAATTAGGAACACCGAAATTATTGAGCGCACTGCCAAAAAAAACGGGAGTTACTTCACCTTGATCCACTTTGGCTCGATCAAAAGTATTTCCAGCAAGGTCTAATAGTTCAATCCCTTCTGTTAATTGTTTTAGAAGTTCTAAGCCTATACCTTCTTGAACTTCTACAGAACTTAAATTTCCTGATACTGGTGCCTTCGAGGTATTGTTAGTGCTATTCCCCAAAAAACGTTCCACACAACCCGTCCGACGGTCGTAAATTCCTTTGAAATCTAAGCCCATCCCGATAGGCCAATTCATCGGATACGCTTGAATCCCCAGCACCTTTTCGACTTCATCCAGTAAGTCTAAAGGGTCTTTGGAATAACGGTCACATTTATTAATAAAGGTAAATATAGGTATTCCTCGTTGCCTACACACTTGAAAAAGTTTTTTCGTTTGGGCTTCTACTCCCTTAGCTGCATCAATCAGCATTACTGCACTATCTGCAGCAGTGAGAGTTCGGTAGGTATCCTCACTAAAGTCCTGGTGACCGGGAGTATCCAAGATATTAATTACATAATCCAAATATTTAAATTGTAAGACACTAGAGGTGATCGAGATTCCTCTCTGCTGCTCTAATTCCATCCAATCCGAAGTAGCATAGCGTTCTGATTTACGAGACTTTACAGTGCCAGCTAGACGGATCGCTCCGCCGAAAAGCAGTAGTTTTTCTGTCAAGGTTGTTTTTCCAGCGTCTGGATGTGAAATAATAGCAAACGTCTTACGCGAATGTATTTCAATTTCTAAATTTGATTGAGAGTTTGTCAACTTTTTATTCTCCTTGATCCTACATGAATTCAGATGTTAATTATAGCATAGCGTGTATATTAATGCATAATTCATAATGCATAATCAGGCAACGAAAATTAATGCACGAGGCACAATTAACGTTTCTGAATCGTGCATCACGCATCTCGCATCTTTATCATATCAGAAATTATTTTATAATCTATTTTGTAGGAATATCTATAAATTTGTCGAATAGTATTATCTAATATAAATATTTATATTGATCTGAACCTTAGGAGGTTGGAGTGAAACAACGGCTAAAATTTAAGTTGCGCGGACAATTACTCCTTGCTACGGGACTATTGGTTTTATTACCGCTTATACTTATTGGTTATTTTGTTAATCAAAGTGTGAATCTGGTTATGACTGAGCAGGCCTTGCGTTATAATTCATATCTTGGTCAATTAGTCCGATCAGAAGTTTTAAGATTTATCGATAAAGAAAAAGAAACCCTTGCCGTAACAGCAAATTTAAATGATTTATGGGAAACTAACGCTCAAACTATTCATCTAAGCCACCTTTTTAAAGTTGATGGAAACTGGCAACGAATCTACTTTGCTGATACTAAAACCCGTAAACTTGTCACATGTATACCTGATCCAATCAATCTAACCTCTGATTATGATGCTCAAACTCAAGAATGGTATCGCCAAGCCCTAAACAACCCAGGA
>JBAQMG010000052.1:0-3456 GCA_049302575.1 Desulfitobacteriaceae bacterium
ATTTTAAACCTATCCAATATTGGCGAAAAGGCTCTTTCCTCCGCATACATACATGGTTTGCCCATTAATATATCCAGCCTCATCGCACGCGAAAAACATCACTGCCCGAGCAATATCACGAGCCGACCCTATCCTGCCCATTGGTTGAGCTTTCAGCAGCCGTTCTTTGCCTTCCTCCGGGAAAGTAAGCCACATCGGGGTCTCGATCAGCCCAGGTGGTATGCAGTTTACAGTGATTCCCCGTTTGCCCAGTTCCAGCGCCAATGTTCTGGTTAAAGCCACTACCCCGGCCTTCGCTGCCGAGTAATTTGCCTGTCCAGGTCCTCCCAGCCAAGCCCGTGACGATATGTTGACAATCCGTCCATAGGACTGTTCACGCATATATTTCACTGCTTCTTGGGAACACAAGAATACAGCTTTAAGGTCAACATCCAACACCTTGTCCCAGTCCTCTTCCGTCATTTTCAAAAACGCCTTGTCCCGAAAAATTCCGGCATTATTAACTAATATATCAATCCTGCCATAAGTGTCCACTGCTTGCTTGAACATCGCTTCCACTTCAGCTTTTTTGGTAATATCCGCTACCACGCCGATGGCTTCCCCGCCGGCTTCCTTGATTCCCTTGACTACCTCATCCACCTTGCTCTGCGTCACATCATTGATCACTATTTTTACACCATGTTGGGCCATTACCTCTGCCGTACCCCTGCCCATCCCGCTACCAGATCCGGTTATCACAGCTACTCTTCCCTTAATCTGCATGTTTCACTTATACCTCCTTGCATTTTTCCTTTTCTTCCTCTATACCGACAAGGAACTCAGCACACTCTTACCGCCGCAGATAAAGATCGTCTGTCCCGTGACGTAGTCAGCTTCATCATCAGCGAAGAACAACACTCCATGCCCAATATCTTCCGGTTTGCCCACTGTCTTCGATGGTTGCGATTGCATAAGGTTCTCTTTAACCTCCTCTGGCAAAGCATCGTATAAAGGCGTCCTGATCAAGCCTGGGGCTATACAGTTAACTGTAATCTGGTGCTTCGCTAATTCCAAGGCCAACGTTCTGCTGAAACTCACCAGGCCACCTTTTGATGACGAATAACCGGCTTGCGTCGGCCACCCAAGATAAGCCCTTGATGAGATATTAACGATTCGTCCAAATTTGCGTTCCTTCATCTTGGGAACTACTGCCTGACTCAACAGAAAAGGTCCTTTTAAATTTACATTAAGTACGATGTCCCAATCTTCTTCCGTGATTTTCAGCAAGCCCTTGTCCCTAGCTATACCTGCGTTATTAACCAGAATATCTACCGACCCAAACCGTTTCTCGATCTGTTGCACTAGGTCTTGTACCTGATCTTTCTTGGAAATATCAGCTACCACTCCCATTGCTTCCCCACCGGCTGCTTTGATCTTTTCCACCACTCTGTCTACTTTCGCCTGCTCAATATCATTAACGACCACCTTAGCACCGTTCTGAGCCAACATCATCACTGTCATCTCACCTAGCCCGCTCCCTGATCCGGTTACCAGTGCTACTCTGTTTTGTACACCCATTTTATCCGGCTCCTTTCCCTTTGCTCTATACTCAAGACTATACCCAAAAGAACGACTTCTTGTTCTTCCGAACATGGTGTTTCAGCACTTTCACAGCACTTTCACAACGCCTGTTCGACCTCTTACCTGTCGTTCTCCCGGCCTAGTCCCAAACCACTTTTTTCTTCCTTACCTGCTTAAGATATGAATTGTGCACACTGCGTTATCCGTACCGTAGACCCCGCCGCCCGTGACATGGGTCAGTGCCACTTTACAGTCCGGCACCTGCATGTCTCCAGCTTCATTGCGCAACTGCCAAGTCGCTTCTACTATCTGCGCAGCCCCACTGCAGCCCGTCGGATGACCACACGATAATAAGCCCCCACGCGGACTGAACACCACTTTACCACCATAGTCGGTTCCGCCATTCCGGATAAGTTCCACTGCTTCACCATGCCCACAGAACCCCAGAGCTTCCGTATATAAAAACTCATTAATCGCGAAGGCATCGTGGCACTCAACCATATTGACATCCTCTGGACCAATTCCCGCAATTTCATAGGCTTCTTTAGCGCCCCTGACCGTGATCTCCATCGAAGTCATGTCCCTAAACCCATTAGTGAAAATTCCTGAAGTGACCTCACTCGCTAACATCCGCACAAGTTTGCTCCCCAGCTGCATGGCCTTCTCTTTCGTTGCAAAAATCACGGCCGCTCCTGCATCTGCATTGGGACAACTCATCAATAAGGTTAGTGGATCACTAATTACACGTGCGTTCACTACTTGCTCCACGGTAATTGGATCATGGAATGGTGAACGTGGGTTAGCCATCGCATGACGCCTATTTTTCACAGCGATCAACGCGATATCCTCAGGTGTGGCTCCAAACTCCTCCATATAGCGTTTGGCTCTCATGGCATATAAGCCTGGCATGGTTAACCCTTGAACCCCTTCCGGATCACCGCCATCAGGGGAAAAAGCCGTTCCGCTCGTTCTGACCGCGGAAATATTCTGAACTCCCACCGCCATCGAGATATCCGTTACTCCGTATGCCACGTCTTTTGCTGCTAGGTTTACCGCTAAAGCTCCGCTTGAACAGGCACTCTCCACGTTCATCATTGGTATTCCGCCCAGCCCCAACGTCATAGCCACCCTTTGTCCCAAGCAGATGCTTCCAGAGAGTCCTGACATTTCTCCTTCATAAATGCTCTGCACTTGTTTAGGACTAATCCCGGCATCTCTCACCGCATTGAATATTGCCTGCCGCCCAAGATCAGCCGCGGATAGTGGCGATTTCTTATAATAGTTTGTCATCCCCACGCCAATAACATAGACATCTCTCATCCTTATTTACCCCCTTTGCTTTCCACCACTGGCTTAAATACATAGCTTATCGTTTTTTTGCCGTTTTTATCTTCTCTGATTACCCCTGCATCTACCTGCAACTCCATGCCAATCTTAAGATCCTTCATTTGCTCTGGCAGAACATCGATCTGTGCGCCTACTCTGATTCCATTGCTAAAATCCACGTACCCAATCGCCAATGGAGCTTTGAGTCCCGGTTGCGAAACATTCATAGTCGTATACGTATACAACTTGCCCACCCGCTCCATGGGTGAGTCATCAAATGTGTCTGACCAGCACGCTGGGCAGGTTGGCAACTTTGGAAACAATATCTGTCCACAGCTACGGCACGTCGACGCGACCAAGTACGGCTTACTCCCATCCTCTGGAATTTTAAAGAAATCAGGGTGAAAAACGTCTTGCTCTTCTACCTTTGCAGTTTTCTCAGTCATACTAAACTACCTCCTAATCCTATATATTTTATAACCCAACCAATTTTTATAGCTCCTAACCACTACCTTCTGTGAATTTTCATTCGCTGTTCAATTTTACTTGAACGACTTCACTCTCCTTTCC
>JBAQMG010000053.1:0-3337 GCA_049302575.1 Desulfitobacteriaceae bacterium
CCGAGTATGGGAGTGCTCCCTACGTGGTCGCTTTCGTGTCAAGGCTCAAGATTTTTTTCCTGGTGATAGGGTTAAAATATTACCAGCACCTGAAGGGAAAGCCTCAATTGAAGAGGTAGAGGAACGACGCAATAGTTTGACTCGCCCTTCGATAGTTAATGTAGATCAAGCTTTGATAATAGTTGCTCAGACCTCACCAAAACCGGATTATAACTTCCTAGATCGTCTTCTTATTCAAGTCAGTGAAGCCAATATCAAGCCAGTTCTGATTGTGACCAAGGTAGATTTGGAGGATACAGTAGATAAGAAGGAAGGAAATTTATTTACATATTATGAAAAAATAGGGTATGAAGTCTATCGGGTTTCCAATGAAAAAGGACAAGGGCAGGAGGAAGTACGGACTTGTTTAAAGGACAAAATCAGCGTGCTGGCTGGACAATCGGGAGTCGGTAAATCTAGTTTAATCAATGCTCTTTCCCCGGGCTTAGAACTCAAAACTAACGAGGTGAGTCGTAAAATTTCTCGTGGGCGTCATACAACTAGGCATGTTGAGTTGATGCTATGTGCAGGGGGGTTAGTGGCAGATACTCCGGGGTTTTCCGCTCTTACTTTACCTGAATTAAAAAGAGAGGATTTGAGTAGTTATTTTCCAGAGTTTATTCCGTATCTTGGTCGTTGTCGGTTTAAAAGTTGTCTCCACCACAAAGAACCAGATTGTGCCATTAAAGAGGCTATTCAGAACGGAGCTATTTTACCTTTTAGATATGAGCATTATCTCATATTTTTACAAGAAGTAATCATCAGCGAGAGGAGTTATTAAATTGATCAGGATAGCACCTTCAATTTTGTCAGCCGATTTTTCACGTCTAGGAGAAGAAATAAAAGTAGTAGAACAAGCAGGTGCGGATCTGCTCCATATCGATGTTATGGACGGTCATTTTGTGCCCAATCTTACGCTAGGACCGGTTTTAGTTAAAGCCTTGCGTCCGCACACTAAGCTGCGTTTTGATGTTCATCTGATGATCGAGGAACCAGAACGTTTTATTGAGGAATTTGCTGCTGCCGGCGCAGATCATATCACTGTTCATCTAGAAGCGACTCGTCATATTCACCGATTGATTCAACAGATTAAAGGCCTAGGGCTCACTGTAGGGGTAGCACTTAATCCAGCAACTCCTTTAGCTGGTCTGAAATATATTTTAGAAGATTTAGATATGGTTTTGTTAATGACCGTTAACCCAGGTTTTGGAGGGCAAAAATTTATTCCAAATGTCTTACCTAAAATTGAGGTGCTCCATCGTCATCTAGAGCAAAGACAATCTCTTTGTCAAATTGAAGTTGATGGTGGGATAAATAGCGGAACTGCGCCTGCCGCAGTTAAAGCAGGAGCAGAGATATTAGTTGCTGGAGCAGCAGTTTTTTCCAGTCCTAATCCAGCCCAAGCGTTTCAAGAGCTTAGTGAGTTAGCGAAACGCGATGCTCGAGGTTCAAGGATCGAAGTTCGAAAATAGAAATCGGAAGCCAAATGCGAGGCTCGATGTTTCGAGGTCCGAGGTTCGAAGTCCGAAATAAGATCGATGTTAAAGGTTCGAACATCGAGCATCGAATATAGTGCATTATGCCTCGATTCTCGAATTTACGTTCCTTAGTGCCTCGCGCCTTGAATAGGAGGTTAACTTGAGAATTGCGGTATTAGCTAATGGCTCATGGAATAGTGAATGGGGCAAGCAAGAATTAAGCGACGTTGGGTTGCTTATTTGTGCTGATGGTGGTGGGAATTCTGCTCTACTTTCCGATCGACGGCCAGATGTATTGATCGGGGATTTGGATTCGATAACACCGGAAAATTTAGCTAACTGTGTAGAAACTGGAACGAAAATTCAACGTTTCCCTAAAGAAAAAGATCAAACGGATTTGGAACTAGCTTTACAATATGCCCAATTCCAAGTTCCTATAGAGTTTTCCGAAGGACCAATCTGGCTATATGGTGCCACCGGTGGACGGATTGACCACTTTTTAGGGAATATTGCTCTTTTATTAGCCTATGCAAGGCAAGGTCGAAAAATTTACTTAAAAGATCCGGAACATTTGATGTGGATAGTTCAGGAGCGGGAAAATATCTTCGGTCATAAAGGTCAAGAAATCTCACTCATTGCATTAACCGAAAAAGCAGTGGTGACGACTGAGGGTTTTTATTATCCGCTAAATCATGAAAAGCTTTATCAGGATTCCCCAAGGGGAATAAGCAATATTTTTTTGGGCACGGAAGGGTTTATTCAAGTCGATGAGGGTCGGGTGTTAGTGATAATGCACAATGCATAATTCAGAGATACAGAAAAAAGAATAAAATAGAAGAGGCATTTCGGGAAATTAAGTCCCAGTTGGCCTTAAGACCGATTCATTTAACTCGTTACGAACGAGTCAAGGCCCATGTTAGTGTTTGTATCTTGGCTTACCTACAGGTAAATACGATGGAGATGATGCTTAATAGTTTGAAAAAGGAGAAAAGTGCATGTTAATTATTTTTGCTGCGATACAAAATAAAGAAAACCGCAGCAGACTAGAAGCTTTGTATGTAGAACATGCCTCTAGCATGTATAAGGTAGCATATAGGATTTTAAATGATGAACATCTGGCTCAGGACGCTGTTCAGGAAGCTGTTACAGTCAGTTCCAATAATCTTGAAAAGATTATTGGAACTGACTGTAACAAAATAAAGGCTTTATTCGTTATTATTGTTAGAAACGTTGCCATTGATATCTATCGACTGAGGAAAAAGCAATATAGCGTTTCTATCGAAGAGATTGAAGAAGATTTACCCGAATCGGGACCAAGCGTTGAAGAAATTCTCATGAATAATGAAACTTTTACCAGAGTGACAGAAAAAATTAAGGAATTACATCCGTCTTATGCCGATATTCTTTCGCTTAATTTTTTTTATCACTATGAAGATGAGGAAATATCCCGGATTTTAAATATTACACCCGAAAACATCCGAACACGGCTTCACCGGGTCAGAAAGAGTTTGATCAAATTATTATCTCAGGAACAGGAGGCGACAAATCATGAGTGAACACGAATCAGCGAAGGTGCAAGCAAAGGAAAAAATGCTGGAAGCACTCTTCGAATATGCCGCTGCCTGTCATGTCGAAAACATAATCGCTGAGAATCCGATTGAGGATGATCCTGCTCCTGATTTTGCCCTTCCGCTCGAATTTGACCAGAGAATGAAGAAGCTGATTGCCAGGCATGACAGAAAAGAAACATTTAACAAAATAAGAAAAAGGACCGTCAGGTTCCTGCCAAAAGCAGCGATCTTTTTGCTGGTCTTGTTAGG
>JBAQMG010000054.1:0-9445 GCA_049302575.1 Desulfitobacteriaceae bacterium
GTGTTTGTCTGGAATGGTACCTAACCAAGGATGTTTAAAATTCCAAATTTAAACAGGCCAAATTGACTTCGGAGTTTTCTGGAATATGAGATCCCCAGAGCTTACTTTATCCTTTAAGCGAAATAATTCAAGTCTATCCGCTTTGGTACCCGATATTTTTTCGGTTAATATCTCATTACAATGGCGTTACTTAAACATATCTAATTGCCGGCTTCAATACCATCGTTTTTATAAATAAGCCGACTTTCCTTAACCTTAGAAAAGTCGGCTCTACCTCTTAGAGAGCAATTAGCGAATTTACGTCAAGCGAGTACAGTAAAATGGACCGACAAATTCGTCAGTCCTTAAAGTTGCTCTAGAGCAACAGCATTAAGCTTTGCAATCCATAATTATGAATTATGCATTTATCAAATCCCCCCACCAGCTACTGCCTCAGGCTGGTCGACCCTTAGATCAGAATTATTTTCTTGGCTTAAGCGGCGGGCAATTTCTTCCTCGATAGGCTCAAGATGTTCGTAAAACATCACAAAGATATCCCCTGGCAAGCAAGAGTCTAAGCCATCTTGGAAGGCTTGACGTTCCTCTAAAACAACTGAAATACGTTGGGGATCCATCCCAGTTGCCACAGCGGCATCATAAATAAGCCCAGCAACTTCACCTGGCTTTCTACCCCGTAAATCTTCATCCTCACGGATAATTAAACGTTGAAAACCCTTGGCGGCCACTTGAGCAACATCCTTGATACTCTCATCGGGTCTGTCTCCAGGAACAGTCACACACCCTACGAGAGAGCGTCCTTTAAATTTTTTAAGTGTTTGAATAATCTCTTGAATACCGGCAGTATTGTGACCATAATCTATAAAAACTTGTACCCCGCCTATTTCATAAAGATTCAATCTCCCTCGATTGTCTCCAGCTTCAGTAGTAAATCCTTCTAAGGAATTTCGTATCGCCTCAGCACTCAACCCCAAACACCAACCTGCAGCTACAGCAGCCAAGACATTTTGAACATTATGTTTAGCCCTCCCTCCCCAAGTAATTGGCACCTGTTTTACAGTACAGATTCTATAACAATCCGTCCCACGACATAATAGGATAACCCCTCGGCGTACGAAAACTGCTATTCCGCCCTTGGCTAGGTGCTTGCGCACCTGAATATTATCCTTCTCAGTGCTGAAAAAGATGACTCTACCCTTCGTTCGCCGCCCCATTTCAAGGACTTTGGCATCATCAGCGTTTAAAATAACATAACTATGCGTCTGAACAACCTCGGCAACCAAGCTCTTTACATGCGCTATATCTTCGACAGTCTCAATTCCAAATTGACCAAGATGATCATTAGATACATTAGTAATGACTGCGATATCAGCATAATCATACCCTAACCCGGCTCTGAGAATCCCACCTCGTGCCGTTTCCAGCACCGCAACCTGCACCTCCGGGTGTCTGAGGATAATCCGAGCACTTTCTGGACCAGTCATATCCCCCTTGATCAGCAGATTGCCATTAACAAATATTCCATCGGTAGTAGCCAACCCCACCTGAAGCTGTTGGTTCATCAACATTCTGCCAATCATTCTAGACGTTGTGGTTTTACCATTGGTACCAGTAATGGCGACAATGGGTATTCGCCCGTTCCCCCGCGGCAAAATCATGTCCACAATTTTCTTACCAACATTACGTTCTAGTCCAAAACTCGGGTAATGGTGCATACGAATTCCGGGTGCTGCATTAACCTCAATGATATGCCCATTACTCTTTCGAAAGGATTCCCCAATATCTCCGATCACTAAATCTACGCCTGCAATATCTAACCCAACGATCTGAGCGGCATAAACAGCTAAACAGGCATTATCCGGATGAACTAAGTCAGTTACATCTTCAGCAACTCCCCCGGTGCTTAAATTAGCACTCTCCCGCAAATAGACAATTTCATCTGCCGAGGGTACGGTGGCTAAAGATAAATTTCTTTGCGCCAAGGCCAAAATTACTACCGGGTCAATTTTTATTTTTGTCAATGCTCTCTGATGCCCTTGGCCCCTTTCGGGATTTTTATTAATCTGCTTAACCAACTCCTCAATACTGGAACGACCATCCCCAACTACACAGGCTGGAATACGCCTAGCTGCTGCGGTTAGGCGCCCCCCAACAACCAGCAAACGATAATGTTGCCCCTCAATATGCTCTTCAACTATAATCTCATCCCCATAGGCCTGTGCTACCCTAAGGGCAGTACACACTTCCGCATCGCTAGTTAAGCGCAGTGATACACCTTTACCTTGGTTTCCGTTATATGGCTTAACAACGACTGGCGCCCCGATCCGTCGAAAGGCCTTCAAAGCCTCTTCCTCAGTCCATACCACAGACCCAGCAGGGACTGGCACTCCTCCGGAACTTAACAATTTCTTAGTTAATCCTTTATCACAAGAGATATCCGTTGCAATACAACTAGTTTTATCGGTCATTGCCGCCTGTACTCTGTGCTGCAGCTTGCCATAGCCTAACTGTAATAAACTTCTTTCATTGAGTCTTTGTATGGGTATTCCTCGTTCTATACAGGCATCAACTATAGCCTGAGTGGAGGCTCCCAAACTACTTTCTTCAATTACATTTTTAATAGAACTTACTATTTCTGGAACATTCCCAGACACCCCACGCAAAAGACCCTGAATCAGCGCAAAGGCTTGTTGAAGGGCCTCTATTGCCCCCTCGCTTGATTCATAATTATATATAATTTCATATTCACCTGGAGCTTCAACAATAGACAATGTTTTACCATAGTTAATATTTTGACCTGCTAACGTTAATAGTTCGATAGTTACATGTTCAAGAATATGCCCCAGCAAAGTCCCTTCTTCAAGTCGTTCTAGGAATCCGCCAGGCTTGCCCCGCGAACAATAATGCTCAGCTAACGTAGGTAAACAAGCTACTAGTTGATGATTAAAATCTCCCAATTGATTACTCATTACCTCCACTCGCTCTTGAAGATCCACGACCGCCCGAATAATTGGCCGATAACTATGGACATTAGCTCCTTCAATCGACTGGATTGATTTAATCTCCATCGTTCAGTAAGTCCTCCTTTTGTCATGGGACATCCACTATTCTTAGTCTTAACTATTTTACCCCTTGATATTCTAAGTGATCAAAGGAGTTAAATTACTGAGACCCGCCGTTTAAGATCAAATTTACACCCCTCCGCTAGTACATGCATCAGAACAGGTGAAAGGACAAGAGGTTGTTCAGATGAGGACTCCGAGACATTTGTAATAATTGATGAAGACGCATCAACCACTGTTACAGTTTGACTGCCAACCACTATAAATTGACCATCAGCTTGAACCAGGATTGAAGTATCTTCGTCTATCCCCACTCCCAGTACGTAGGGATTCTGAGCAATGGCTGATAGAAGACGTCCGATACGCCCTCTTTGAGCAAAATGCTGGTCTATCACAACTGCCCTCAAAAGGCCAAGACCAGGCGCCATAGCGAGAGTAGCTCTTTTGGGTGTGCCAGCCACTCCTCCTACGATCATGGCATCGGACATCACCGAAGCCCCTGCACTAGTTCCCGCAATCGTAACACCCCTCTCATAGAGATTATGGAGAGTTCTCCCCAATAGAGTGCCCCCTAAAAGGCCTGTAATACGCAGTTGATCTCCACCTGTAAAAAATACCCCACTTGCCAAATCCAGTTGTTGAGCAACCCCTCTAGCGTTGGCCTGAGCTCGATCAGACACATCAAGAACCCGAACCTCTTTGGCTCCCAATTCCTGAAATAATCGGTCATACTCCTCCCCAACCTGACGGGGATCTTGGGTTGCAGCAGTCATTACCGTTATTCTGCTCTCCCGCCCTCCTGACTCTTGGATAAAACGTCTAAGAATTTTGCATTCCCCTGCTTTGTCCTCAGCCCCACCAATAATCAGGAGTTTCCCGCCAACATGTTCGGTCACTAACAATTCCCCCTGTCATTTTAGCACAAAGACCAGCTTTCTTTCGTTGATACGTTAGATCGAAGCTTGAAATTAGTTTCGGGAAAAATTACTTTATTTATGCACGAGCCGAGATATAATGTATAATTCATAATCAAAAGCAGAGTTTAACAATGCGCATTATCATTAATTCCTAATTATGCATTAACATTGTGTACTAGCTACCTTAATACCTTAAAACGCATACATTAACCATAGGTGATGTATAATTCCTAATTGTGCATTATGCATTATGCATTAATCCGAAGGGACGTGGTACCCTTGTCTGAACGCTATATCCTAATTCATACCAGCAGACGATCACTACAGCTATACGAAGGACAAAAACTTCTACAATCGTATTCAATTGCTATAGGTAAAAATGCTACACCCACTCCTCACGGACGATTCAGTATCGCTAACAAACATCTTAATCCTGGAGGGGTTTTCGGTTCACACTGGTTAGGACTTTCGCTTAGTAATTATGGGATCCACGGCACCAATAATCCCTCTAGTATTGGGCAATCCGTTTCTAAAGGATGTATCCGACTCCAAAACCATGATATTGAAAAATTATTTTCAATGATCAAAGTGGGAACACCTGTTATTATTCAGCCTTAACCGCGTTCAAAGCTACCCATTTTTTTCCTTATATAAATACCAATATCTTGTTTCTTAGGGAATAAACTTCTATAATAAACAAGTGATCTCTTCCTTTTGCTATTACGAAGAGAGACACTTTATTTTAGAGGGGTGTTTTTGATTATGCTTTTAGAGGAAAACTTGCTTAACCGTAAATTTGTTTTTACCACAGAATTGGGTGGAATTAATGGGACGCAAATCGAAGATAGTATTATGAAGGCCAAAGACTACGTAGGGTTAGATGCCATAAATGTCCACGATTGTCCAAATGCACACTTAAGAATAAATTCTATTATGGCTGCAGCTATTATTCAGAAAGAATTAGGGATTGACACCATACCTCATTTTACCTGTAGAGATAGAAGTCTCTTAGGGACTCAAGCTGATTTGTTAGGAGCTTCTGCTTTAGGGATTAAATGTATTTTGCCAACAACTGGTGATGGTCCACAGCATGGACCTTATACTAACTCTAAAGCGGTTTATAATTATAATACGTTTGAACTGATTAAACTTATTGCTGGTTTAAATAAGGGCACAGATGCTAATAATGCCGAAATAAAAGGAAATACAGATTTCCTTATTTCGGCTACTGCAACACCAGGTGCGCAGAACTTGAAACCTGAAATTGACCGAATGAAGAAGAAAATTGAAATGGGGGCTGATTTCTTTCAAACTCAACCCATTTATGATATAAATAAAGCAAAGGAATTCATCAGTGAAGCTAAACTCCTAGGTAAACCGATCCTCTTAGGCATCATGCCCTTAAAGGGTTTGAAAATGGCTGAGTTCGTTAATAACAATATTGCAGGCGTAACGGTTAGTGATCAGATAATAAAACAAATGGAAGCAGGCAAAAAAGGCCTAGAACTTGCTTTCGAGTTTATTTCTGAACTTTATAAAGAAGTTGATGGCCTTCATATATACGGTATGGGCGATGTGCAAACAACCAACAAAATAATTGAGTTTACTAAAAGCTTATAAATGAGTCACTTCAGTCAAGCTCTATTGCCCGTTCGCAAGCGCTCAATTTTCTATTCACTTGACGCTAAAGCTACACGCCAAAACCCAATAGTAAAATTCTGCATAATAAATATATTTACAAGAGCATAAAGAACAGACCCTGCAGTTTACATTTACTGCAGGGTCTGTTCCTTTAGTACGGGCTCCGGGGATATCCCCTACGGAGCTGACCACGAGTTTCAATCCCACCCACACCGTCCGTGCCTGTAATTGTATGGCTCAGAATTTCTTTTAAAGAAACCATTTGATCTATAGGCGTAAAAGCAATCCGTTCCACAATAAATACCGGGTCAAAAGCATGAATTAGCATCCGTTTGGGTGAAGAAGCAAAATTGGCCCCAGCACTTAAAATTGCTTCATAATTTGATTGACAAGCACCCGCAAAAATCACCAAGGAATCTCGATTCGGTTGGAAACGGCGGGCTTCTAGCACCGATTCTACAAAATAACGCGAACTACGATAACTGTCCATACTATGAAAGTTTTTTTTACCGTTCAGAAGCCCATCATGACCCGTCAGCACAAGAATATCTGTCGGATTATCTTGTAATATTTTATAAATAACCC
Organism: Desulfitobacteriaceae bacterium; assembly: GCA_049302575.1. Lineage (GTDB taxonomy): Bacteria > Bacillota > Desulfitobacteriia > Desulfitobacteriales > Desulfitobacteriaceae > JBAQMG01. The sequence goes on from JBAQMG010000054.1 coordinate 6,203, forward strand.
GTGGTTGTTCCGTTTCAGACTTACAAATGCCCTTAGCCTGTAGTCCTAATTGTTGATAAGTTTTCACACACTGTCCAAGATAATCTTCATCCCCATCTAAATGGAGGATTCGTCCAGGAACCTCAAAAAACTCCTCCTGATTATTCTGCGGACTCTTACGTTGATTGACGACCTTCCGTAACTTTTGGTAGATAGCCTGTGAGTCTTTCCGTTGATAATGCGCAATTTCAGTGGAGTCTTTATCTACCAGATCACCTAAAGGCGCATCTGCCAGCAAACGAAGATTCAAGCCTTTAAGTAAGGCGATACGTTCCCCTTTTAGATTATTTTGAATCCCGACGATGCGAAAAAAGACATCTTGCCGATATGAAGCTCGCGCCACGATATCCCCAGCCCTAAACATATGCATCACTTCCCTCCCCTTATATCCTATGTCGGATTAGGGAAAACGACATATACTATATTAAGCATAAATATAGGAGTTTGGGAGGTTGCGATGTTTATATGTTTAGTGCAGTAATTCCTGCCCAAAACGAAGAAAAAAGCATCCTCGCTGTCCTTACGAACCTTTTGCGTCTGCCTCTCGATCTGATTATACCAGTTCTTAACGGGTGTACCGATAATACTCTGGAACTAATCCGTTCTATCCCCGACCCCCGCCTTCACATTATCTACTTCACTCAACCACTGGGAATTGATGTACCACGAGCTTTTGGCGCTCTCTACGCTCTGAAACTCAAAACAGATGGGGTCATATTTATCGACGGGGATATGTCAGGCAATATCCATGAAAATCTTTGCGATTTACTCAATGCCTTACAAAACGAGGTAGACGTTGCCCTAACCAACTGTTATCCCTATATAACCCATCGCGCAAAATTAGTCAACTTGGTACTCAAATTTCGGTCTCTTGTGAATAAAGAACTGGATCTGTTTCAAACCTTAGGGCTTGCTACTCCTACTCACGGTCCTCATGCTTTATCAGCAAGAGCGCTTATGCAATATCCCCCCGAAGCCTTGGCAATTCCACCTCTAACCTTGGTATATGCCAAAAACACTAACCTTAATATCAAGGTCGCCACATCTATCCCTCATGAAAATTTACGCTCTCCACGCAAACAACGCCGTCACGCCCGTTTAATTACCGAGACCATTATCGGCGATTGTGTGATGGCTTTGGCTCTCGCCCAAGGTGAACCCCTCACCCGTACCTTAGGCAAACATGAGCTTTTAGGTTATCATCCTGAGCGACGTTTTGATCTTCTACAACAATGGAGTGAAGGACTTCATAACCTAAATAACTTTTGTGAGCAACACCTTATTGTCGCCCAAAGCCAACAAAACCTTTTTTAAGAACATGACGGTATCTGTAGTGTAAAAAAAGAAAGTGGCTAAGCAAAAGCCCAACCACTAACAAAAGTTTGTCTATCTAACAACAATTATTTCTTTTTTTCAGGTATAGTAATACCTAGAAGTTTGGCAGAATGATCCCGGCCAGTATAGAAATTATACCAAGACGACGTTTGATACAAGTCCCAGTTAGCGGGGGGAAGACTATAAGAATCTATTTGCGCTTCTTCACCATATTTCTTTAACCGAGCATAAGCCCTTACCCAGACACATTGCTTTTCATTAGGGTAGACTTCACACCAACCCTGATAGCTACCGCCGCAGGCGCCATTACGCTGATTTTTGGGACATTGCGACATTGGACAAAGAAAAGCCATATCTAAGAGAGCACAATCCCCGCAATCTTTGCAATCATACAGCATTACTTTGCTCAAATGTTCCAGCCCATGATGCCGGGGATTCTTCTGACCGCTATAAATACTTCTCATCACTGGGAATAAGGCTTTACCTGGTGTGAAAATCAGGTTGTGAAATAGCCTCCCCATAGAATAGGAAGCACCAACTGGTGAGTCCAAAGGTAAACCCTTTCTATTAACAGGCTTGTCCGTATTAAGACCGGTTTTTGGATCTTTTTCGAAATAGTAGAAGCCATTAGGCATCGGATAATCAAACTCTTTTACAAGATCCTGCCAATTGACACTGAGTTCTTCACCTTTGTCAATAATGTATTCTACTTGTTCGTATTTAATATTATTTCCACCAATATGCACACCAGCGAAACCCATACCTTTCATAAAGGCATACATTTTAGCAGCTCGCAAGAGTCTAGCTCCTACGCCTTTATCTTCAGCAGCCTTTTCCTTATCTAGCTCAGCCAAAAGTTTATCTGTCACAACACACCCAGGGAGTTGATTTTGATTCATGATTCTAGCTGCACCATAAGGTAAGATATAGATATTGCCCATGACTGGGACGTTAAGCTTATTAACTTTAACAAACTGCAGAACTTCATGCCATTTGCGTGCATCATACCCTAACTGTGTAGCCACAAACTGGGCTCCCCCGGCAATCTTCTTCTTTAACTTATAGTACTGAACCATTTGTTCAGCCTCAGTCCCTTTAAAGGGTGAAACCGCACAGCCAGCAAAAAAATCACTCGGCTGATTGAAAGTCGAAGCTTTAGGTCCGGGAATTTCCAAACCCTTATTCATTTGAGAAATTAATTCCAATGCTTGAGATGGATCCAAATCAAAGACCGGCTTAGGACGTCCTTTAAAGCCAGCACCCGTATAATCACCAGTCATAACCAGTAAATTACGAACCTCAGCCCGATCTAAAGCATACAACTGGCTTTCCATCTGATTACGATTCTTATCCTTGCAGGTAAAATGTACCAAAGGTTCAATTCCTAGTTTTAGAATCTCCGCTCCAATAAAGTCGGCTAACAAAGCCGGATTCCCACCAGGCATATCAGTAATCGTTAAGGCGTGTACCTTCCCACCCTTCGCCGCTTGCTCAGCAGCAGCTAAAGTAGTTTCCTGAGCCTTTTCCCTAGCACCTCTTCCGGGTACCAGTTCCCAAGTCACTGATAAAGTGTTTTTGTCGAGCAGTGACTCCTTAAACCGATTTTCCATTCCCATACTCCTCCTGTCATCTTTTCCACACTCAAATTTTTTCTAAACCCAGAAAACTCCCCTATTATTTATAAGCTCAACATTCTACCGAAACAATCGACAAAATAATTAAGCTAAGACCAAAAAAAAGCCAGTGAAGTTATTCAAGCTTAGCTATTTTGAACCTCATTTATGATTCTAACATACTTTAATTGCTTTTGTTAAGCATTTTGCTGGTAATTTTCAGAACATTTAAGAACATTTAAGATTGATATGTTGC
>JBAQMG010000055.1:0-10060 GCA_049302575.1 Desulfitobacteriaceae bacterium
GCACACGACCACACAACGTGTTGATGATCAGAGCTAAAATATGTTGTTCAGGGGAAACTTTCCATTGTTTCGGATCCCAAGTCACTGCGTGATTAATGTACTCGACCAGTTTAATTTCGTTGCATAACGATAGAATGAGTCCCGTTGCTCGATGAAAGCCTGCTGCACCTAATGCAGTTCTTGTTCCTTGTCCAGTCCCTTCTACTATAGTTATCTCTTTGCCCTAAGCTTCACAGGCCAGTTCTGAGACACCATTGTGGATTACTGTACAAGTGCCGCTCTCCCCGATGCCAATGTCGTCAGCGCACTCGGCTTACCAAGTCCTCCCACGTTAGTTCATTGTATACCGTCCCTATATCCTCAAAATGATGAGCATCACTATTGTGTAAGGTAAGGAGACCGGGAGTAATTTCGAGCATCTCATTTACATGTCGGCGACTCACATAATGCATTCCATTTTCTATTTCGATACCCATTATAGTATTGTTAAGTTCAATAAAAGTGGCCGGGTGGGCGAGGAAACGAAAAATCCCCGCCCTAGGTAAATTTATTTCGACTATTTCATGATACCCAACTTTTATCTCCTGACCATACAAGACAATCAATGGGTAATGTTGGAAGTGATCGTTAACTATCTGAACAAACCTTTGACCGTAGACAAGATTCTCATGTTCTGTAACCGCAATTCCATCCAATCCGTGATCAACAGCACTATCAAGTACACGTTTCACAACGGTTACTGAAACTGGTTCAAAGGAACTCATCTCCTCAGGATGCATGTGTAAATCAAGTTTTAAGATACCCACGACATTACCTCCAGACACAACTTTTCTATCTCGCAGTTTTCACTTGTGATTATTGATTTTCATTGAATGCTATATGAAAAGGTGATAATCATGCTATCTTTGGAAGTAGGATTTTAACCGACCGGCTCTTCGTTTCTTAAGATCCCTACCGGGTCAACTATTGTGCGCAAGATCCGCAATTCCTCATCACTTGGTTCCATGGTCTCCGGTACATTTGCTGGAATAATTAGCTCGAATCCGGTATTTTTAACTATCTCTTCTACTGTCACCCCAGCATGAACCGACCGTAGTCGCATCCGTTTAGTTTCCGGATCAAAGTCCATTACTCCCAAGGGAGAAACTACAAGAGCGGGACCACCCCACTGCAAACCTGCCCTCTCCCTGGCACCCGGTCCATCTAGATAACCAGGGCAGGAGATAAAATCAACTTTCGGTGCAAATACTCTTGAAGCGTGTTCGTTGATCCAGACAAAATGACGGCGGGCAAAGGTTACCGAATTTAATCCAGCCGAACCAGGTCCCCGTAAAGTTGGCCGCTTCCAATCTCCTAAACATACCAAATTAACATTTCCGTACATATCTATCTGTAATCCGCCGATAAAAAAGAAGTCCAAGTCACCCCGGTGCAGTGTATCAAACCATTCGTAAGTAGCAACTGATGCTTCCGCTCTAATGATACGGTCATACTCTGTGGCAAATTTACTTAGCGGACCATGGGCGTTGTATACAATAGCTCCGTAGTAGCAATCAACGTTGGGCGCATGCATCATCTGGGCTAACCGTACTGATGCCAAGGGAACCTCGGAGCGTACTCCCGGACAACCTCCCAACTCTCCTTCTTTGATTTCCCGGGCAAAAATACAAGCCATTAGTTCTGAAATCGTATAGCTATTTTGACTCATACGTCTCCCACCTTCACTTTCGTCCGCAAACTAAGTAGCTTTTCAATACCTATTAAGTTTAAATACTCCATTTGGGTGGGCGCTCCATTAATATATTTAGCGACGTAGCCCTCAAAGCCCTCCGGCCCGGAACGGGCGGCCTTAATATACTCACCACAGGCTTCCTCATCGAAAGAGTAGCAACCGTGACTTCCAGTGGGATGACTTCCATAAGGAATCTCTACTACGGCTACTGTCATATGGGAAAATAACCTTATTAAACGTGGCTCATGCATAATAACTTCTGTAGGCACTACGTTCTCAGCACTGACGATCACCTTTTTCGCAGCCCGTACGGCAAGTTCATCAAAGAACATGCCTCCTTCAAACCTAGCATTACCATATTCATCAGCTACAGCCGTATGGATTAAGGCTACATCAGGCTGAATAGCTTTCACTGCGACAACAGGACGTCCGCTGCCGAAAGGATCCTCGATGATCTTTAAGTCTGGGTTAACCTTAATGAAATCTGCGCCTAAACCTGCAACCGTGGGTATAAACGGCACACCCTGAATTGCTCCCCGCAATGCAGCCGTCACAATACCTTGTTCACACTCCCAAATTTCAATGCTTTCTTGTTGGACGGCGCGGCGGAAACAGGGTCCAATCGGACCGAAACGCTCGGCACTAATCGAAACACTGGACACTTTGCGTACACAACCCGCACCGATAAGTTGATCTGCATCGACGCTGGATGGACCCGCTGTTACTAACCACAAATCCTTTTTCTTTTGACGGATTACTTCTCTGACCAAGGCCATCGGTTTATTTTGCAGGTTAAACCCACACACGATCACTGTATCTCCATCTTTAATCTGGGATACCGCCTCGGTCAGACCAGAAACTTTAGAAGTTCTGGGCATATTTGTTACCCCCTCTTCCTGTTGTTTTGCAATGGTTTCTATAACCTACTCATTGTTAGGTTCCTCGCCACACTACACCTTTATGTTCTAAATCATCTATATCTTTTTTACTATAGCCAAGATTTAGAAGCACGTCTTCGGTATGTGCGCCTAATTGGGGAGAAGGCATACGTATGGATCTATCAATTCCAGACATATGAATGGAAAATTTAGTTGTTTTAATTTTACCAAAACCCGGTTGATCAGCTTCGGCAATTATATCCCTTGCAACTACTTGGGGATGTTCTATCATTTCGTCAATATTTAACACAGGAGCATGTGGTATACCTATTTCCTGTAATTTTGCGAGCAACTCCTCAGACGAATAATTTCCAACTGCCTCAGCTACTGCTTTATCCAGTTCTTCCCGATGCAGGCACCGCAATTCATTCGTACTATACTCCTCCTTTCCAAGAAGATATTCCAAACCAAAGCTGCGGCAAAAGGCCTCAAAGAATTTATTAGTGGAAATCCCGATAAAAACAAGCTTATCTTTGGTCGGAAACACCTTATATGGTGCAAACATATCATGAGCGGAACCCATCCGCTTCGGAAGTTTACCGTACATGGAATAGTTCGTGACCCACATGTTCATCCAGGAAATTGCTGTCTCAAGAAGAGACATATCAATGCGGCAACCTTCCCCAGTCTTATCACGTTGTCTAAGCGCCAGCGTAATTCCAAACGCCGTAAAAAGACCTGCACTTAAGTCAATAACAGAACTTGCAATGCGTGATGGCAACCTCTCCGCCTCTCCATTGGCCATCATAAGTCCAGACATAGCCTGAGCCACTGCGTCATAACCGGGTCGTTTCCAGTACGGACCAGTCTGACCAAATCCCGAAATAGAAGCATAAATTATACCTGGATTTATATCCTTGATAACCTCGTATCCTATACCAAGTTTATCCATACTGCCGGGTGTGAAGCTCTCCAAAATCACATCGCTTTGACGTGCAAGCGTCTTCACAATTTTCTTACCTTCCAGGGCATTGAGATCGACAACAATTCCTTTCTTATTGCGATTAATGTTATAAAAAATACTGCTACCCATTACAGGACGGAAATGCTCGCCATGCTTGGGTTCCACCTTAATTACATCTGCCCCCATGTCGGCTAGGAGCATAGAACAGTAGGGTCCAGCTGCAGCATGGCTAAAGTCCAATATCTTAATCCCCTCAAGCGGTAACATCCTCTAACCTCCCTTGTACAATCGAACTTCTAACGCACTTACCCAGTTCTCAAATTTTAACCGACCGGCTCTTCGTTTCTTAAGATCCCTACTGGGTCAACTATTGTGCGCAAGATCCGCAATTCCTCATCGCTTGGTTCCATGGTCTCTGGAATTTCAGTGAAACCCTGAATAGCCATTCCAAACAACTCTCGCGCTGCGGTCTTTGCTTCTTTCTGATAATCGACAATATGTCCCATATATCAAAGGCTCCCGACCTTCTTAATTTTGAGAACTAGACGGCTCTTCCACCGAGGTAATGATAGCGGATTCCTTCATCATTCAATAATTCAGCAGCTTGCCCCTCTCGAGCTATCCGCCCGTTTTCCAGAACATACCCTCGGTTGGAGATTTCCAGAGCTGCATACGCGTTTTGCTCAACCAAGAAAATGGATACTCCTGCCCTGTTCAGCTTCTGGATCAAAGCGAATATCTCTTGAACCACAATGGGAGCCAAGCCAAGGGAAGGTTCATCCAGCATTAGGAATTTTGGATTGGACATTAGTCCCCTAGAGATAGCCAGCATTTGTTGTTCGCCCCCGCTTAAGGTTCCAGCTAATTGGTTAGTCCTTTCCTTTAAGCGAGAAAAAATTTCCAGCATCACGGAAATCCTGTCCTCCACCATCTTGTGATTACGCTTCCCGGACTGGCCTAGACTGCCCAGTAGTAAATTGTCCATAACACTCAGACCTGCAAAAAGCTGCCTACCCTCGGGCACCATACTTAATCCCTTTTTTACTACCTTATAGGCCTTCAGGCCCGTGATATCTGCTCCCTCAAAAACCACATGCCCATCCGAAGGTTTATGCAGTCCCGCAATCGTCCGTAGTAAAGTGGATTTTCCAGCCCCATTTGCCCCAATTAAAGTCACTATTTCTCCCTGTCTCACCTCTAGGGACACATTACGCAGCACGGTGATGTTACGGTAAGCTACAGTTAATCCGTCTACCACTAACATTTTTTTGCCCCCTTTCCTAGGTAGGCATCAATTACTTCAGGATTCTTTTGTATCTCCTCTGGAAGACCGTCGGCAATCTTTTTGCCATAATTCAAGACAGCAACCTCATCAGAAAGGCGCATCACTAGGTTCATGTTGTGTTCAATCAGCAATATAGTAACTCCCCCATCCCGAATGGCTTTGACGCGGCGCAAGAATTCGTCAGTTTCACTATCGTTCAGACCAGCCGCCGGTTCATCCAAGAGCAGTAGAGCAGGGTCACTAGCCAAGGCTCGGGCAACTTCCAATAACTTTCGTTGACCTAAGGGAAGCTTGCCAGCCGACTGGTGGGCTACCTTTGTCAAACCGACCTTTTCCAAGCATTGGAGTGACTTCTCCTCTACATTTTTTTCTTCGCTATGCACCTTGGGCGTGCGTAAGCATCCACGGATCCAGCCAACTTCGGTCCAGCGGTGACAACCAACTTTTGCGTTTTCTAGAGCTGTAAGATTCTCAAACAACCGCAGAATCTGAAAAGTCCGAGCAAGTCCAAATTGATTTACTTTATAGGGTGCTAGTCCTGTGATGTCTTTTCCCTTAAATTTTACTGTTCCCTCATTGGCAAAGTCCACACCTGTAATCATATTAAACAGGGTAGTTTTACCTGCTCCATTTGGGCCAACCAAAGCTTTGATCTGCCCTTGCTTCAATTCAATGTTGACCTGGTCGAGCGCTCGCAGACCACCGAAGGATTTACTGACACCCTCAACTGACAAGATCGCTTGCTTCATGTTAGCTCCTCCCTCCCCTTAGACTTCCAGTGTCCAAGTGCTCGGTAAGGAATTGTCAGTAGGGAAAACAATCCCCCGGGGAAGAAGACCATGGTTACCAAGAGAACTAGGCCGTTGATCATGAGTTGGAAATCCTTCATGAAGGAAATTAAATCAGGCAGAAATGTTAGTAAGGTTGCTCCAAGTAACGGGCCAATTAAGGTACCCGCACCGCCCAAGGACATCATAACTACTAGGTTAAAGGAAGTCTGCATGCCAACCATCTCAGGAGAGATAAAATGCATGAAATGAACATAAAGACTGCCGCTAAGAGCCGCAAGCGAGGCGCTAATAGCAAAAGCCAACAATTTGTATCTATCCGTATTTACCCCTAGGCAGGATGCAGCCAATTCATCACCTGCCATCGCCCGCCAAGCTCTGCCCACACGACAATTGGTTAGATTTTTCAACATCAATAGGACAACTAGGACTACCACCACGCAGAGATAGTACAGGGGTAAGCCATCTACCGATATTCCGCCCACCGAGAGAGAGGGTACTCCTGCAAACCCAGAAGGACCGCCCGTTAGTTCTAACAAGTTGACCAGCAGCTGCTCTACAATAACACTGAATGCCATGGTGGCTATTGCCAAATGGTAACCTTTTAGCCTTATCACTGCCTTGCCAATAACTATGGATACCACCACTGCCAAACACTGAGCCAGCAACATAGCTGTTAGAGGGGCAAACCCATGCTTTACTGTCAAGATTGCGGAAGTGTAAGCACCTATGGCCATAAAACCAGCTTGTCCTAGGGATAAAAGGCCAGCAAAGCCCATTAGTATATCCATTCCCAAAACGACCACACCTATGATAGCAGACAGGGTCAAAAGGCTAATAATATTTTTGGGTAGGCCAACCAGCGGCAAAACCATAAGTACTGCAAAAACCATCAAACCTACTAATGCCGACATCTTATTATGAATCATCCTATGCCGCACGCCGTCCCCTCCTCTTTTCAACCTTTTTAGGCGCATGACCAAGAATCCCCATCGGGCGCCCGTAGAGTACCACAATCAGAAGCAAGAATGCCAACAAATCCTTATATTGGGCAGAGACAAATCCAGCTCCAAAAGATTCAAACAGTCCCAAGACCATTCCTCCCAGTATACCCCCCCAGATACTCTCCATTCCCCCTAAGGTAAGCGCTATGAACCCCTTCAGTCCTATCAAAGAGCCGCCATCATACGTTACAAAGGTTATGGGGGCGGTCATCGCCCCCCCCAGGGCCCCAACCGCCACGCTAAGTGCAAAGGCCAGCTGCACCACTAGGCGAATGTTAATCCCAACCAAGGCGGCAGCATCACGGTTTTCGGACACGGCCAGGATGGATTTTCCCGCTAAAGTCCGCTTAAAGAAATACCAGCTAAGAACACTTACCAACGCCAAGGCTCCCAGTACCCAGAAAACCTGCGTGGCTATTACCGTTTCGCCGAGTTGTACCGGCTTTTCCCCTGAAAATGAAGGAATAGACAGGGAGTCTTTGCCCCATATATTTAGGGCCGCACCTTTGAGCGTCATTGACACTGCTAGCGTAGCAATCAGCAATACCCTAGGGGGAGAATTCCAGGCAGGGCGAATCACTAGGCGCTCGAATATTAGGCCCAGCAACGCTGTAACCATAATCGCGACAGGAACACCGATAATTACAGGAACTTTAAATGCAATCTGGCTGATCAGTACAAACGCTCCAATGGTCACAAACTCCCCATGTGCAAGGTTTATTATCTTGCTGACGTTATAGATAATTCCCAAACCTAGGCCGACCAGTGCATAAATACTGCCTGTGGTGACGCCCGATATTATAACCTGCCACAACAAATTCATCTGCCTTCAACTCCTCGCTTATCTACAGGTTATTTAGCAAGTTCAAATTGACCATTGACTACCTGTACCATTCCTGCATCCTTCTGTGAGGTTCCCCGGTGATCATCCGCAGAAAAGTTATAGACTGCAACTGCACCAGCGTAGTTTTTCGCATTTTCTATATAGGTACGCAGTTTTTCTTTATCGGGACCTACCTTCCGCAAACCGTCTATTATTAAATTCATTGCATCATAAGTTACACCCGGACCAAAGTCGGCATCTTTCCCGTAAATACTCTTATAATCGACGTGCAGTTTTTCGTTTATTTTCTTCTGTGGATCGCTATCCGGCAAGGATTTCCACAAAAAATCCTTGGTAGCCCCCATTAATAAGGTCTTTGGAGCGAAATCCTTGATTCCTTCAATATAGGTATAAGTAAGGTTACCGTGATTTACCACGAAAGGAACATCCCACGAAAGTTGGTAGAAGTTTTTCGTGGCAACATTAATCAATTTTCCGGTCAACCAGGCAATCATGACCTGGGGCTGCTTGCTCTTGATCTTGTTTAACTGAACACTTACGTCCAGATCAGTGGGGTTCGCCCGTTCCAACGCAACCATTGTAAAATAGCCATCTTTTTTCATCAACTTATTTATAGAATCCACGGCTTCCTGACCGCTGGCATCTGTGCCGACCAACATACCTATTTTGCTTATCCCTTTAGACTTAAAATAGTCTAGTAACTCTTGCTGCATAACTCCACTTACTACGCTAGAGGCGAACATCCAGCGGTTTTCAGGGGGATAACCCCCAGAAAGGGAATAGACCAAGGGTCCTTGATCTTTTACCAAAGGTGCGGCGGCCTTACTTTCTGCCACCACTGATGGACCAACGATGGCTAATGCTCCGTCCTCAATTAGTTTGTTCATTCCCTTTACGGTCTGTTCTGGGCTGGATCCTGTATCATAGAGATCAATTTTTATCTGATGACCGTCAATTCCGCCCGCGGCATTAACTTGATTAGCCACCATTACGGCCGCCTTTGCTTCCCCATCCCCCAACCAGCTGGATGCACCGGTTTGCGCCGTCAAAACTCCTATTACGTAAGGACTTTTGTCAGCAGTCGCGGACTTAGTAGCATCGTTTTTGGTGGTAGAGCCGCACCCTGCTAGGAAAAGCATTCCAAAAACCAAACATAAGATCCCAAATCCTTTTATTCGCATGTAAAAAACCTCCTTAATTTCATATACTTGGATTTGATCAACTCTTCTAAGAAGTGACTTCTTAAATATTCACCTCCATGCAATACGGCTTTGTTTGGTACCACATTCCCCCTTCCATTTAGTCACTATGCCTTAAAAACATAATAAGTGTAATTGCGAATTATCACTTAATTGAATTATAGCATTTTTTAAAATAATTGATAAATTGAAAATTATTTGATATTCTTATAGAAAACTACTATAGTTGCTTCAATGCGACAAAGGAGAGACCAATGCAAATTTCTCAGTTTGAGGCCTTTGTCACCTTAGCCAAAGAGAAAAATTTTTCCCGTGCGGCTGACAAGCTGTACATTACCCAACCTTCGTTAACAGTTCGGATTCAGAGTCTGGAGAAGGAATTGGGGCACTTATTGTTTGAACGTCATGGTCGCACAAAACGTTTAACAGCTGTGGGGAATAAACTCTTGCCTTACCTCAAGCAAGTCTTGGCATTGCTTGATGAGGCTACCGCGGAAATTTCGACCCTTAACAAATCCGCAGAAGGCGAAATTCTTATATCAATTGCTGGTACCCCAATTATTAATTGCTATTACCTTCCAAAATATCTCAAGTATCTTTGCGCTAACGCCAATTCAAGGTATAGAATTTCTTTGTCTACAGGTTCGAGCAAAGAGGTGCTGCATCTGGTGGAAAGCGGTGAAATCGATGTGGGTTTTGCCAACTCAAATTTAATAAAGGTTCCTCGATCTGTTATCTGCAAACCTATTATGCAAGACGAAACACTTCTTGTTGCTAGCCCCCGTCATCAGTCTGGGCCGTTGGTTTCCCCGCAGGATTTAGAAACAATGCGAATCATTGCTTTCACGATAGATTCCCCATTTTGGCATATAATCGAATCGGGTTTACATAGCTTCGGGATCCGTTCCAATGTTGTAGTAGAACTTGACAATTTTGAAGCCATTAAACGAATGGTGATTGACGACGTGAGCGTTGCAGCTTTTGTTCCTAAACTTGCTTTGTCTTCAGAACTAAAGGACGGTCTTTTTAAGGAGATTGCGATAATCCCTTCTGCGGATTTATCGCGACATATTTCCATTCTTTACCTTGCTTCTAGAGAAGAAGAAGACTCTATAACCACCTTGATTAATACTGTGGCAAACCAGCCATAAACAAGTTTATTACAGTTACCCGTTCACCCTCAAGATAACGCCCATGTCGGGCACACCAATAATAAAAAGGATCAAGGCTACGCCTTGATCCTTTTTATTATTGGATATCCGAAATTTTATACTCATAACCCATTTTGAGCACCTATCAACGAGAAAAATGGAATTATGAATGACTCATTTTTTCAATGATCATACGCTGTTATCGTAGGGATTGA
>JBAQMG010000056.1:0-17188 GCA_049302575.1 Desulfitobacteriaceae bacterium
TATGTGCGCCACGCATGGCGATTTACTCGGTGGTGAAAGTCCACTATGGGGGCTTGTAGTTGCCAACCATTAGCCAAGCGCAAGGGTGTCCACCGCGAGGGGAATCCAAAGGAAGCTGGAGGCAAAGTTCCGACCCAAGGAACACGAACATCATCAGGCATAGGTTATGGGATGAGTTTGCATAACAAAACGAAGTCCAATTAACTACAGTCAAGAACAATCAAAGATGGTCGAGTCATATCGCTCATTCATAAATACCTGAGAGCAGGAGTAGTTGTCCGACACAAATTCGAAGAGACAGAAGTCGGCGTGCCGCAGGGTGGCCCCCTATCCGCTTCTCGGGGGTATTCCAGAAGGATTGAATGATTAAAATAGGAAGAAATAAATCTAAAGAAATTCTTAACACCATCCACTTTGTTTGTTGAAGTTTATCTTATATATTAGATAGTGTAACTAAGTTCAGCTTGCGAATTCTTTGGAAAAGTGTCTGCTTGGTCAGGCAGAGATCATGGAGAACAGAACAAGAAAAGTGCTCAGGTGGTGATTTGTGAAACTAAAACAAACTTGCGAAGTATCTGTCAAAGATTTCGGTATAGAAAGCATTAAAGCCTTCCAGTTTGAGTAAGAAAGGGAATCGACCCTATGAGAGGAGAGCACCAAATTTGCGTTACAAAGACCATTTCAAAATTATTAGTTTGTTTTTAGTAATGTTGGTGATGTTTGCGTTTCCCGGACAGCTCCTAGCGGCAACATCACCCTTAACAAGCCTTGAATTTAGCTCCAGCGATGATCACAACCTTATAGTCGGGGAATCCAGCACGATCAGCTTTCGACTCTTGGATTCCACGCATAGTTCCTTCTCGGGTTCGGTAAGCGCCTATTTATGGAACACAGATACTGGTGTAAAGCAGGCGTTGATAGTCAGTGGCTCAGGAACGTATTCGGCAAACAACGTCGTCGTAGATAGCCCTGGCAACTATGCTTTGTTTGTGACGGATATTAATAGCAATACAGTGCGAGGACCTGAGGACGTCGTGGTGCGCAGTGCTGTCGCGACGGCGACAGGTGCTTTGAACGTCAACATCTCCAGTACGGTCAGTGTCAAGCTAACGGATTCGGCTGGCAATCCCTTGAGCAATAAGTCGGTCACGGTAGACGGAACGGCCGTAGGCACCACGAGTCAGACTTATACCACTCTGAGTGACGGAACTTTTACATTTTCCATGACCCCGACCCAATTGGGAACGCTAAAGTTCATTCACGCGGGTTATGTGGCGGGAACACTGGCTGTCTCTGAGACAAATGTAAGCATGACAGTTACAGGCTCTCTAGTTATGAACACGAACAGTCGACTAACCGTCAAAGTGGTCGATAATAACGGGAACTCTGTCGAGAATAAGAATGTTAGTGTTGATGCGACAGCCGTGGGACTTAGCATGAGTTCTTACACTATTTTAAATGATGGTACCTTCAGCTTTAATCTCACCCCTAGTGAGCTAGGTCAAGTGAACCTGATCTTCGGTGGTAAGGTTGTTAAATCCATCTCTGTCTTACCTGCTTATGTGCAAGGAGCGCGGATCGGGGGGGATACGGCGGACAATTCTTCTCTATCTGTTGAGGTGGCCAAAAAGGGCTGGACCAGCGCGCAAAATCTAATCCTAACTCGGGATGATATTGTCGCTGACTCGATGGTCGCTGTGCCCCTAGCCAAGAAGCTGGAGGCGCCGATTCTAATGACGCCGACCAATCTGCTCTCCCCAGTGGTGTTAGCGGAAATCCGCAGCCTGGGGGTCCAAAATGTCTATATTATTGGCGGAATAGGTGCAGTCTCCACAGAAGTAGAGAATAGCCTGAAACAAGCCGGGCTGAAGATTATCCGGCTGGCAGGAGTCGATCGTTATGACACTGCGGCTCAAGTAGCGGCGAGTCTCGGTGCTTCGCATACGGTCTATCTTGCTTATGGTTATGGGGAACCTGACGCTTTGGCAGCTAGTCCCTTTGCCGCGAAGCAGGGCATACCTATCTTACTGACGGAAACCAATGTTTTGCCAGCAGTTACCCAGCAAGCCTTGCAAAATATGGGAGCTACCGATATTAAAATTCTCGGCGGTACCGGTATTATCAGTCTCGAACTGGAGAACAGCCTCAAACAGCAATATCAAGTGGCGCGTTATGGCGGTACGGACCGCTTTGCCACAGAACAAATAATCTTCCAAAACCTGATCAACACACAGACCCCTCAAGCGCCGCTCTATTTCACCTCTGCACAGGTTGACGAATCAGCTACCGCCAAACCCTTTGGCGATGCCCTGGTGGCCGGTGCTCTGGCCGCCAAGAACAACGGCTTTGTCGTAACGCTGCCGCCCAATGACCTGCCTTCAGTGATCTATAATTTCTTGATTTATAACAAGGGGTATATTCCAAGCTCGACAGTAATTGGCAATCAGCAGGCGATTAGTACGGCGCTGGAGAATCAGCTTTATGGGTTATTAAATCGCTGAGGTTAGATATGGTTGCCCACTGCTATTGGCTCTGAACAATCCCGCTCTTAATTTATCGTGAGACGGTTACCAGGGTGTCTGGAAACAGACACTCTGGTTTTACGTTATTCGGAAAGTAAAAATTATTTGTTGGCACCTGGACTTGGCAGCCTTGTGAACTGGTTGATCAAGAAAAGGATTCTTAGTTTATTTGTCGAATTCTACTTTACATAGCAGAGAGGTCATGGTCTAAAGCTGAATTATAAGCTTAACTATCAATTAAACGATTTGGCAGGAGCGGAGGAAGACACTTGAATAAACGGACAATCTCCAAAATAGCGTTACGCTTAGTGCTTAGTTTAACCCTTTTAGTAGCTGTTGAAGCCACCAGTGTACTGGCCGCAGTAGACGAAACTTCCCAGGTGAGCAAGCTACTGAACAACTATTATGTTGATTCGGTTTCCGATCAAGTTCTTAATGCTCCCACCATTGACGGGATGTTGAAAAACTTGGGGGATCCTTATACTAGATATTTTACAGCGCAAGAATACCAAGATTTTATTAATGCTTTAGATCAGCGTTTTACTGGGATTGGCATTCAGCTTAAGATAATACCCGAGGGCGTCTCGGTAGTTTCAGTGATCAAGGGTTCCCCCGCAGCGGAAGCAGGCATGCAAACTGGGGATGTTATTATTACGGTAGATGGTCAAGCTTTGGCCGCAAGACCGCAAGCAGAGGCAGTGGCTCTCCTGAGAGGTGATTCGGGAACCCAAGTTCGTTTAAAGATCAAGCGGGGAGGGCAAATTAAAGATTTGACCCTTACGCGGCGTAAACTCGAAGAACCAACAGTTAACGGTAAGGTTCTCGAAGGACATATGGGTTATGTCCAATTGAATACGTTCGGGGAGGATACACCTGCTGATTTTGCCAAGGTAGTGGACAATCTCATCGATCAGCAGGTCGATTGCTGGATTTTTGATCTAAGGGATAACCCAGGAGGATATCTCTCTACCGCCCAGAATCTAGCTGGTTATTTTATTGGTGAAAATACCACTCTACAGATGAAAGATCGTTCACATCCTGTTAAGTATCTGGCGGCTGTTAACCAAGGGTGGACGTTTACACAACCTGTCGTGTTTCTAATCAACGAAAACAGTGCCAGTGCAGCGGAGATTTTAGCTGCGGCAGTAAAGGACAACCATAAAGCTACCCTTATTGGTAAAACTACTTTTGGCAAGGGTGTGGCTCAATCCATGTTTGTTCTGTCCAGTGGGGGAAGGCTTAAAATGACGACTAATCGTTTTTACTCTCCGGAGGGTCACGAGATTCAAAAAGTCGGGGTAACACCGGACATCTTAACTAATAAGGCTGATCCTCTCAGTGCAGCCGAGCTGTTGCTTGAAAACAACGCAATCGGGACTTTCGAGGGGACAAGCATCGGGGTCAACACTGGAGGGTATAACTATAAAGTCACTGTCGCCCAAGTCATTGATTCTAAGTACTGGGGAATTTGGAACGAGGTATTGGCTTCTGTGCATCAGTCGGCGCTGCGGCTGGATAGACCACAAGGCTGGAGTACAGTAAGTGAGGCGGATTTACAGAAACGTTGGCCGCTATATTTCCCGTCCTATGACGAAATCGGTGGTTTGGCCAATGTGCCGCTGAACAAAACCTTTAAGGTGCATTTTTCCGGACCGATTGATTGGTCCACGATAAATAACTCCAGTGTTGAACTGATTAACAGTACGACAGGTGAGCGCTCGCCGGTGTATTTCCAGGCAATCAGCGCTATGGATCTGAAGGTAATCCCACAGAATAAGCTTCAACCGGAAACAACGTACTGGTTAGTAATTCATCCGACGATTCGGGATGTTAACCAGAGGCCGATCATTAAGGGCACGGTCACAATGGCTAGAACCCCCAGCTAGAACTCCTAGCTAGGCACCAGCCGCCAAGGGGAAAGCTTAGATCGAAATCTTTGGAATTAGCAGGAATATTTTAATAAAGGAAGAAATATTAAGTAGTTAGCAGAATTCGGAATAATCGCAAAGCGGAAAATTGCAGTAAAAGGGGGTTAGACAAATGCAAAGACCAAAACAAAGACTTCTTATGGGAACCCTTATCTTAGCTTTTGCTTTATGCAACATAGTTTCACCGCTCTCAACGCTTGCCACTCCTAAAATACAGGCAGCTTCTGGCCCAACCAGTATTTACGGAGCTGACCGATATGAAACAGCGGCTAAGATTGCCCAAAATGGCTGGTCAGGAACTTCGGACTATGTGATCTTGGCTGCCGGGATGTCAGAAAATCTGATTGATGCTTTGCTGGCGGGGCCTTTGGCTACTCAGCTTCATGCCCCGATTCTCTTGACTGAAGGGAATAAACTGAACCAATCTGCCAGTGCAGAGCTAAACAGGCTCAAGGTAAAGAAAGTTTATCTTACCAGTGGCTCAGCCGTGATTAAACAAGCTGTAATCGATGAGGTTAAAGCCCTTCCCACAGTAACTGAAGTCAAGACTCTGGGAGGGTACAATGCTTCGGAAACATCAGTTAATATTGCCAAAGAGCTGGGTAACCTTGGCAGCCAAATTAGTCAGGTTGTGGTAACAGGAGGGGCGGGTTCAGATGCTTTGTCGATAGCCCCTATTGCTGGGGCGCAAGGCATACCTATTCTTTATTCCGCTAGAGATAACCTCTCTAGCGATGTTAAAACATATTTAGACGAGATTAAGTCGAACCTAACAAAAACCTATATTATCGGTGGAACCGCGGTGATCAGTGAAACTGTACAAGCCCAATTACCGGGGGTGGTTGAGCGTTATTACGGTCAAAACAGGTATGACACTAACATTGAAGTGCTAAAGCATTTCGCGGGTGTACTCAAAAATGAAAATACCTATGTAGCAAACGGCGAAACGCTGGTTGATGCCATGGCGAGTGTGCCACTGGCAGTTAAAACCAACTCGGTCATCCTTTTAACGGATAAGGATTTGCCAGAAATGAGTAAGCAATATGCTTTGTCCACTCTATCACGCAAGGTGATCGGTCTGGGCGGTCCCACAGTCGTTGCTACAGATATCCTAACCGAACTGGCCTCGGGAGGAACAAGTTCAGGAACTTCTCCCTCTGCAGGTGGAAGCGAAGATTCTGCTGCTCCTGTCAATGCCTTGAATTATCCGCAAGTAGGGCTTGTGACCTCGTCTAGTACACAGATATTAGTTCAAACTAATGAAGCTGGTACAGCGTACTTTGTCGTATTACCAAGTTTTCAGGCGTCTGCTCCGAGTGCAGCCCAGGTTAAAGCAGGAACTGATGCAGCAAATATTCCTTTAACTGCAAACCGTAGAGGTAATATTTCCTTAGCAGCAAATATCGAAGCAGCTATTTCTATTGCTGGCTTAGCATCTGCGACCCAATATGAGGTTTATGTTGTTAGTGAAGATACGGTGCCAAAGCTGCAAGCTAATCCAGTTAAACTTAAGGTTATAACTGCTCCAGTTCCGCCGGTAATTACTGGTACAGTTAGAGCAGGGAATGCAATAGTTATAGGTACTTCAGTTGCAGGTGCCAAAATAGAAATATCCAAAAACGGTATAATGCAGCAAGCGTCATTTGTCTTAGCTGACGGAACTTGGTCGATATATGGACTAAATTTAGTTAAAGAGGATACCCTCTCTGTGACGGCCCAATTACCAGGGTCTCCGTTAAGTGCTCCATCGACGGTAACAGTTGCTGAGAGTAATGGATCAACAATTTATCAAACGCCGATCCCTAGCATCACTAGAACAGTTAAAGTCAGTGATACTAGCATATCAGGTACAGCAGCAAATGGAGCAAAAATAATGCTCAGCGTTAATGGAATAGCTCAACCGGTGGTTAATTCAAGCGGAACCTGGACGGTGAATAACCTAGATCTAAATGAAGGAGATACTATTTCCGTAACTGCGCGAATGGACGGGCGTTCAGTAAGCGATGCGGTAACGATAACAGTTTATCCGGTAGTCGATAGCATTACATCCAGTTCTGCCCAGGTATCCATTCAAAATAACCAAGCTAGCATAGCGTACTATGTTGTATTACCAGGTTTCGCAGGCAATCCACCGAGTGCCGAGCAAATCAAAGCAGGCAAAGATGCAGGAAATAATCTTTTAGCAGCTAACCGTAAAGGGAATGTTCTATTAGATGGAAATAATGTGGTAGCTATTCCTATTTTGAACTTATTACCTGCAAGGATCTATTGTATTTTTATTACCTATGATGATAAAACAAGTCCCGATAAAGTTGCCTTGACAACTTTGCCTAACCAAACAGCTACACCAGTCATTTCCGGAAACGTTCTAGCTGGTAATACTGCCGTTTCAGGTACAGCGCCAGCAAACGCCAGTATTGTCCTAACCGACAATGGAGTAGTCCAACCAGAGGTCAACGCAGACTCAAGTGGTCATTGGACGGTCCGAAATCTGACCCTTTATGTCGGGTATAGCATTTCAGTAACAGCCCAATTAGAGGGAGAAACTGTTAGCGAAGCAACGACTATCACGGTTATTGTTCAAAAAGAGACAAAGACCCCTGCACCAAAAATTCTTGGGTCAGTTGAGGCGGGGCTTGATTCAAGCATATCGGGATTAGCGGCTGCAGGAGCGGATATTGTGATTATCGATACCAGTACAGGAGCCGTATTAGCGAAGGTTCAGACAGGAACGGACGGAATATGGACGACAAGTGGCTTGACGTTGCTTAAAGGCAGGGGGATTTATATAACTGCGCAAATAGCAGAGCAGGCTATAAGCGACGGAATATCTGTTGTTGTAAAATAGCAGCATCGACATAAAAAAATCACTTTGAGAAATCCCGCGAGATATTAAATTTACGTGGGATTTCTTAACATTTTGTACAGGTTATTGAAACTGATTCTTGAATTCAACTCTTATTGTAAACTTCTTCTTGACAGGTAAGGGGGAACAGTATAAAATCACACTAGATAGTACGATATGGTATTATTTACGTGATAAATAATATTAAAAAGTTGGTGATATAGGATTGTCTGAATCTGGTTCCCAAGATTTTTTTAAGGTTAGTTTTCAGATCCGCGGGCACATACACAAGATTGTCGCCTCACAATTTACTTCCCCACTCTCTCCTGTAGAATTGTTGATCTTGCACTCCTTAAACCAACTGGAAGGGACCAAGACAACCGAGTTAGCCAGAAGTTTGGGCCTTCCTACCAGTACCATGACAAATATCTTAGATCGTTTGGAGAGGAAAGGATTGCTGGAACGGATCCGGGATAACACTGATCGGCGGGTGGTCTTTGTGCGTCTAAAAACCTGCACGGGGCAGATGAATGTAGATTTGCTGCCTAAGTTGCAGGCTTATCTCGAGGATCATTTTCCTGAGCTTCCCCCTGAGTGGTGGTGTCATTTAACGGAGGAATTGGTCAGGTTGGAAAAATTGCTGCGGGAGGAGGAGGAGGAAAGTGACACAAACTGAAGAGGATCTTATGGTTCAGGGTAAGGACGGCAAATGGGGTATGATGATGGTCATTATCATGCTGGGTAGTTTTATGGCTATTTTGGACAATACGATCGTTAATGTGGCGATTCCCGGCATGATGCGCGATTTCCAGACGACAACTTCGCGCATTCAATGGGTGACTACCATTTATATGTTAACGCTTGGCGTCGTTGTTCCGACATGCGGCTGGTTGGGGGAAGCACTGGGTTATAAAAAATTATATATCTATTCACTGGCCGTTTTCACTATCGGTTCTGCAATGTGTTCGTTTGCTTGGTCGGAAAATGTTCTGATCGTAGCAAGAGTTATCCAAGCCATCGGCGGGGGGATGATTATGCCGACGACGATGACTATGATCTACATGATCGTTCCTAGGGAAAAGATTGGCTCGGCTATGGGCATGTTCGGTATTTCCATGATGGTTGCTCCGGCTATCGGCCCGACCTTAGGGGGTTACTTAGTGGAATACGTTAACTGGCGTTGGATCTTCACGATTAATCTCCCTGTGGGGATTATCGGGTTTATTTTGGGATTTTTTCTCCTGCCTGAATTTCCCCGCCGTAAGCCTAATAAATTCGATAGTGCTGGCTTTATAACCTCTTCAATTGGTTTATTTTGCCTTCTGCTTGCTTTGAGCCAGGGACAGGACTGGGGTTGGACGTCCTTGAAAATTGTTTTGCTATTCTATGCCAGCGCCGCTGCACTGGGTATTTTCGTCTGGCATGAATTGACAACTCCCTATCCTTTACTTGATCTGCGAATATTTAAATATCCTGTTTTTGTTGTTGGCAATCTTATGCTCGCCGTTGTCAGTATTGGCATGTTCGGTGGTCTGTTTTATGTTCCGTTCTTCCTGCAGACTGTGCGCGGTTTGGGAGCGATGACGGTTGGTCTTTTATTGTTGCCGCAGGCTTTGGTCATGGCGATCATGATGCCGCTGTCCGGTAAGCTGTATGATCGATTCGGTCCCCGTATACCTGTAGGAATAGGTATTCTCTTTTCAGCCTACGGAACCTACTTACTGACCTATATCGATATCAATACACCCTATAATACGATTATTCTTTGGAATATTATCCGTTCAGTAGGTATGGGAATGACCATGATGCCACTGCAAACGGCTTTGATGGCTGTGATTCCGCAAGCTCAAATAGGCAGGGCTTCGGCGATTACTAATATTATTACCCGGGTGGCCAGTTCCTTTGGTTTAGCCATACTTACTGTGCTTCTAACTAACTGGATTACGCAGCATTCCTCCTATTTGGCTTGGAATATTTCTAGCAGTAATTTGAATAGTCTGGCAGCATCAGGGGGATTTAACTTGTCTCAAGTGATGAGTTTGTTACAGTTGAATTTGGCTAATATCTCCTTTGTGCAGGGGCTTAATGAAATGTTTTATATTACTTCGGGCATAACACTAATCGCTGTGATTCCAGTCTTTTTGTTGCCAAAAAAAGAAAAGAAGAAAAAAGGTTCAGACCCAATCTTAGCGGAGTGAACTCATCAGGCTAAAGCAAAACAGCGTGACTTAAGAGGTAGTACTTAACTTGAAGTCAAAAGACAGCCACTTTATAGAAGTGGGAGTCTGGGCAAAGAATAAAGGGTGGGAGGAGAACCATGAAGAACAAAAAGAAAATCTTGGTCATCATTTTAATGGCAGTTATTCTTATTGGGGGAGGAATTATCGGCTACTTCTGGTACAAAGACACTTATTTTGTTAGTACTGAGGATGCCCGTATTTCGGCCAATACAGTGAATGTCACGCCACAAATTCCTGGTCGTATCACGTCTTGGAGTATTGCTGAGGGTGATGTCGTTCAAGCCGGAGCCACTTTGGGTTGGCAGGACACGAATTCCGTGGCCAATTCGTCGGGAATTAACGCGTCGGTCTTGAACCAGATAGGGAGTATGACCGTGAGTAAGGCAGAACTGGTCTCCCCTATCTCCGGTCAGGTGATCAAATCGAGTGTACAAACAGGACAGCTAGTTAGTCCTGGCCAGACTGTGGCTATTATTGCTGACACAAGGGATCTTTATGTCTCAGCTAACATCGAAGAAACAAAAGTCAGCAAATTAAAAGTAGGGCAAAGTGTTGACATCACGATCGATTCCTTGCAGGGTAAAAAGTATCTAGGCAAGTTAGCTGAAATAGGCAAGGCTACCTTATCTACTTTTTCGGTTTTACCGGTGCAAAGTTCGAATGGAAATTTCACAAAAATAACCCAGCTCGTTCCTGTTAAAATCCGTTTTCCAGTGGACAAAACACTCGGCTTGGTGCCGGGAATGAGTGTGAATATAAATATCCATGTGCACTAGTTCATAATGAATAACAGTATGGAGGAGAGCTATGAAGCAATTCTTGAAGAGAAAGATCGGTTTGACAACTGCTCTGCTGTCCCTAGTGGTACTCTTAAGCGGCTGTGGGTCTCAGGCTGTTGAAAACCAAGGCCAGACGGCAGTTAAGACCGCTGTAGTCATAAGGCAGGAGGTTGTCGGTCAGGTTAGCGTGACAGGAGTTTTGGATGCTCAGGATAAATCCGTACTCAGCGCTCAATTGCCGGGTAAGGTGAATTTTGTGGGTGTAAAGGAAGGGGATCAGGTTAAGAAGGGCGAGGTAGTCGTCACTTTAGATCAGAGTGATCTCCAAGTCCAGTTGCAGCAGGCCAAGGCTAATCTGGATAGAAGTCAGGCTGCTTTGGATCAGACCAAAATTTCTTATGATAATGCTCAGGCAGATGTACTGCGTTACCAGACTCTTTATCAGACTGGAGCTGTTTCCTTAAACCAATTGCAGCAGATCACAGAACGTCGCGATCTGGCTTTATCCCAGTACCAGGCTGCCCAAGGCTCAGGAATCAGCACAGCGCAGCAAAGTATGCAGGCCATCCAACTAAATCTTGATAAAATGACGATTCGCAGCCCTCTAGACGGAATTGTCGCGACCTGCAGTGTCTCCATCGGAGATAATTTAGTCCCCGGGGCTCCTTTAGTATCGGTAGTGGCCACGGGAAACTTGGTCCTGACAGGGAATGTTTCTGAAAACGTGGTGAATTATCTTAAGCAGGGACAAGATGCCTCCGTGACTTCGGATGGTATCTCGAACAAGACTTTCAATGGCAAAGTTGATTATATCAGTCCGGTTTCTATTCCTACGGGTCAGTTTTTCCCGATCAAAGTCACAGCGCAGAATACAGAAGGGTTGTTAAAGGCGGGGATGACAGGTAATGCCAACATTGCAGTTGTGGTACCGAACCAACTCACGCTTCCTAATGAAGCGGTACTCCAACGTAGCGGTCAGGAAGTTGTTTTCGTCATTAAAGACGGAAAAGCGGTAAAAACCGCTGTCAAAACAGGTTTGAGAAATGATAAGGTAACAGTGATCACCCAGGGTCTTACGGAAGGGGATAAGGTAGTCGTTAGTGGAGTGGAAAATTTGATTGAGGGTATGGCGGTGCAGATTCCGACCCAGTAGAGCTCTCTTAGAGAAGAGTATTAAGCGAACTCGCTTCGCTCTATTAAAAAAGACAAAAGGCAGGGTGATAATGTTGAAAAAGTGGAAAGTAGCTGCAGTTATCGCGACGGGCTTGGTTATCCTGCAAATTTCGGGTGCTGCGGCGGATAATGCTGCTTCATTCTCAGTCGATCAGATTGTGCAGCTTAGCAAGCAGAATAACCTTGATGATAAGATCACGGATTATAATCAGGGTCTAATTAAGCTTAGGCAAGCCTATACACCTAGCCCATTTGCTATGGGCGGATGGAGCAGTACCTACGCACTCTCAGTCGCCCCCTTGATAAACGCGGCTCAGCAAAAGGCCAGCGACTATGCAACTTTAAATACTAAATTGCAGAGGGAGCTTAATTACTATAACGCTGCTTACACTTACTGGCTTTTGGAAAAAAGTGCAGTAGTGAGTGCCAAGAACTTAAACTTGGCTACCCAGGAGCGGGACACGACGCAAAAGAAGTTGGATGCGGGACTGGCCTCTCAAAATGATCTTCTTCAGAGTGAAGTGAGCCTGAATACAGCAACTAATGCTAACCAGGCTGCTAAGCTCGCTATGGAAATGCAGCAATACAAGATCAATCAATTGATCGGGGATGCCTTGATTATACCGATTGACGTCAGTGACCTTCAACTGACTTACCTTTCCCCTGATGACCTAAATGTTAACTCTGTGGTTGAGGATTTGACGAACAATCATCAATCCTTAGCCTCGATTCAGACTTCACTAACTGCTTATCAAACTGCCTCAAGTATTGTAGCTAAACAAACTGATTCAAATGTGCAGGTGCAGGTGCAGGGATTGACGGATTATTACCAAAAAGAGATAGTAGGGACCCAGATGCAACTGCAAAAGCAGCAACAAGTCTTGGAATTCCTCAGCCGCTCGTATATTGACCGCCTCAACAATGCTGCGGATGCTATCAAATTAGACCAGGAGAATCTAGATAAAACACAGCAGGTTTATGATAATTCAGCCAAACTTTACGAAGTAGGGATGATAACCTTCAGTGATCTGGAGAAAATTCGCCTCAATCTCCTTAATGTCAATCTGGCGCTTTATAGCGCGGAAAAAAACTATATGTCTCTGAATCAGGAGTTCCGCCTAGTTAAACAAGGCTGTCTGCCGGCACAAGGATAGGCGTTACATCAAATTGTTTGCTTTATTTTGCTTTATAATGAGGAATTGGCTAATGAGATTGCTGAGGCAATACCTGATTATTATGAGCGTATGGCTAAATTTATTGGCGTGATTGTTAAAAGAGTAATGCTGGAATAATCCCCTAACACAGGCGGGATTAATTGTGACTTTTATACTTCAGTAGAGAATATATTCGTGCCAATTTTGGCACGAGTAACGGAATTAAGCACTGAAAGGCGCGCGCAGAGGGAACTAATGCGCGCCTTTTTTGTATGCCCGGAAAAAGCAATGATGGCAAAAAGAACCATTCTGGACGAAGGCAGGAAGATGAGGATATTCGTCGAATTATTTTAATGAATAACTAGTTTAAGGAGGCGCAAGGACGTGCTTTGGAATACAAGAAGCAGAGTTTGTAAAAGGAATGGATTCAAAGCAGTTCCCAAGCAGTTGCTAGCTGTCGTGTTAGCAGCTGCCCTGTTGGTCCAGATCTTCGGAGCGCCACGTGCAGCGCAGGCAGCAGGCCTTGTGACCCGTCTTGAGGGAAGTGATCGCTATAGGACAGCGCTGCAGGTGGCGACTACGGTCAAGGGCAGCGGCAATGTTGTTTTGACCATAGGATATAATTTCCCGGATGCTTTGGCAGCAGGAACGCTTGCCGCCAAAGAGAGTGCGCCCATTCTTCTGCTGGATCAAACCGTAACAGCCAGTAGAGCGAGTTTAGAGCAGACGGCCAAAATAGCCGGCCCCTCCGGACATGTCTTTCTGGTGGGGGGACAGGGAGTGATTGGACCAGCTTTTCGACAGGCACTTACAGGGTTGGGTATTACCGCCAATCAGATTATTCAGATCGGTGGTGCGGATCGCTATGAGACAGCGTCGTTGGTTGCTGGGCAGGAAGGCCTTGCTTCGGGTACTCCTGTCTTTATTGCTTCTGGAGACAGCTATTTTGACGCTCTAGCGGTTTCCAGCGTTGCTGCAAGCAACGGGTATCCCTTACTATTGGTGAACCACAATGAGTTGCCCAATACTGTGAGTAGCTTCCTTAAGCAGGAACAGCCTACAACCGTAACGATCGTAGCTAGTCCGGGGGCCTTGTCGCCGTCTGTAGTGGCGGCAGTGCAAGCGGCAGTGACAGTATCAGGAAATGGAACTGTGAGGGTAATTGCCGGAGACAGTGCCTATGGAACAGAAGCTTTGCTTCTCAAGCAATATGCACCCCATCCCGACGCAGTATACCTAGCAACTGGTTCTGATTATGCGGATGCGCTGACAGGAAGTGTCCCGGCGGCTCAAAACAATGTCCCAGTAGTGTTGGTTGATCCAACGCTAAACAGCACCCCACCAGAATTGGCATCTTATTTTTCCGCGTCTCGTTCTTCGACTGTGACGGTTATTGGTGGCACCGGAGCTCTGCCAGACAGCTTAGTAACGAACCTGACAGCTCAAATGGGGCAATCTGCAATTAAGCTAATGCCTTCCCCGAACCAGTCGGTTGTTAGTTTCCCCTCCGCAGCGACACTGATAGCTGGTAGCTCCTATACCATTTCTATTTTGCCCTTGGACGCTTCTGGAAACCCAGCAACTCTAGACGGTGTTCCTGTGCTAACTTGGGGAACGGGGTCGTCAACGCTTGCCCTCTTAGCAACGATGAGCGCTCCTGCAGCAGGATCCACAAACAACAGCTATACGCTAACTTTTAGTGCCCCGTTGATCGTGCAGAATACTCTGCTAGCAGCGCCTCTGACGCTAACCGTAGGCGGGTTTAGCGTTTCTTCGGCGCAAAACTACACGATCGTGGCACCTCAGTCGACCTCAGGGGGAATGGAAACAGTACCTGCCCTGCTTTATCCGTCCGAGATGGCTACGATTACGAAGAATTTTCAATGGAAGTTTAATAATGTTACCTATAATTGGACAGTGCAGGTTCCCTCTGACCTACTCAAAGAGGACCAGCAGACAACTGCTTATGTGAATCGCTTCTTTAACTCTGACGCCTCCGAGCAGCAGGCTTTGCTCCAAAATGCCACGCCTGCTATGCAGCAGTTGATCACATCCTGTGAGTCAGAGCAGAAGGGAGACTTCCGACCTTGGGTGAACGATCCGAGCAATGCCCAGTTCGTTAGTAAAATGGCACAGGCTCTAGCTGCTACGGCGCAGGCGGATAAAGACAGTTCTTTACAGGAGGCTAATTTTTTTCTCAGTTTTGTCGGCGGAGCGATTCCCTACAAAATCACCGACCTACCTCAAATGGCTGCTGAAACAGTGGTCAATAACGGAGATTGCAAGGATACTTCTATTCTCTTGGCGGCCCTTTTAAAAACGGTCGGATACAAAGTGGCTTTGATCTCTTTCCCTGCTGTGCCGGGAACAAGTGTTGGGCATATGACCACAGGGGTGGCTTTTGAGGATATGCAACGATCACAGTTGGCAAAGTTGTTTTATCTTTCCTCTAGCGGGGTAGACTACCTCAATGCCGAAACTACCACACCGGGCACCTATATTGGAGAAGCGGGTAATTTCTCCGATCAAGAGGCTAGTCTGGAAAATTCGGGGTATGTTTTTCCGCTACAGTAGTGGTTTAACTCGGTTCCAAGATGAGGAAGTATAACTTTCGAGTTGTTTAATGCTCAATAGAAAATGGGATCCCCGCGTCCGAGGATCCCTACTGCGCAAGTCGAAGGTTCAAAAGACTTATCGACCTACAATGTCAAATTAGCACTAAAGATAACGAAAGTCAAGACGTGTAAATTAATTATAAGGTAAAAATATCCTTAAGGATGAGGATCTGGAAGTAAATTAGCAAAAAAAGCAGAAAATAAAATGTAACAAATTTAACAGTTTCGTATTTCTGCTCAAAGTAACGGGCTGCTTCTGGGGTGGATGTATTAAATTAATAGTAAATAGTTATAAAAATCACACCTAATGGGAAGGACTAGCAATAGTTTAAGAAATTGGAGTGTGATTTTGTTTGCCAGGTCGACGATGTTGGTTATCCAGAACTATGGTATTTGTCATGTTACTTCTCTCGATTCTTATGGTTGGTTATCAAATTCCGGCTTTTGGTCTTTTGGTTGACTTAAGAAGGATGAATCCCCCAAAAGTTGCTCAGCCTACAGGTGAAATTCCATTAATCAATATATTGATGAGCGATGAAGGTGACTCAACTTCCCCCCAAAAAGAAGAAATTAGTGAAAAAATAAAAGCCCCTAAAACCAATTCGCGCGGTGTAACAGGAAAGTCAATTTCCCAAGAAGAGTTAGAGTTATTGGCTCGGGTAATTTACGCTGAAGCTAGAGGCGAAGGGATAGAAGGTCAGGTAGCCGTTGGTGCAGTTGTGCTAAACCGTTTGAATGACCCGGAATTCCCCAAAACAATCAAAGAGGTAATTTTTCAAAGGGGAGCCTTTAGCGCGGTAGACGATCAACAGATTCATCTTCTACCGAATGAAGTAGCCTTTCAAGCAGCCCAGATAGCCTTAGAGGGTAAAGATCCGACAGGTGGAGCCCTGTATTATTATAATCCCCGAACGGCTAAGGACCAATGGATTAAGACTAGACCAGTTGTGAAGCGGATCGGGAACCACACTTTTAGTATTTAATCCATAAAAATTTATTCGATTATTAGGGAAAAATTAACGATTAGCGAGCTTGAATCATATCATGTAGGGAGTTTGATATGATAGGAGGGGGCAAAATGAATTACGGTGGACAAGGGTCAGGACCCTATGGTTCTAATGAACAACAAGGGTTTCCAGGGCAAGTTCCGAGTGGACAGTATGGGCCTCCGCCACAAGCACCAGGGGGTTCTATCCGCAACAATCTTGGGGCTGGGCTAAAAGAAAGTGGTTTTTTCCAGAAGGATGGTCAAATAAATAATCTGCGGGGTGGATTTATTGGGTCCAAACAACCACAAGTTGGTCAAATAGCACCACCAAATTATGGTACAGTAATCCAACCACGGCAGCTTATCTTGCAGGCCGCCCAAGAGGGAATCGTAGGGAATGGGATAGCGACGATAGCCCCCGATAACTCCTTCTTTCTAATGGCCAACCTACCTGCCGCACACAGCTTCTTAAATCCAGGGCAGAGTCAGGGTTCAGCAACCTATGCTTGCTATTTAGTGGATAACAAAGGTAAGACTGGTTTCCTAGCGGGGGTTTTAAGACCTGTTGGTAATGGGGTTTTCCAAGCTCAGTTTCGAAGTAGTGTGCCACTTACTCATTATGATAAAGTAGTAGTGTCAGTAGAAAATCCACAATATCTTGGGCAAGCTCCTAATGGCCCCATTATCTTGAAGGTCAAGGAACCGATGGGGGCAGCAGCTTTTCTGAATCCTGTTCTGAATGTTGGTGGTTCACTTTGGAAAAAGGTCTCAGGGTTATTTAGTGGTAAGGGCAAAGTTCCTATTTCTCCAGTAGTTCCTGAAACTAATCAAGTAGTTCCAGAGCTTGTTCAATCCCTAAGTCAAATGGGGGTGAATCCCCCAGATTAATGCATAATGCACGAGATTAATGCATATTGTATAATGCATATTGCACAATAATCAAT
>JBAQMG010000057.1:0-9751 GCA_049302575.1 Desulfitobacteriaceae bacterium
GATTTGACGTGCCTCTTCACTCTGGAAACCGCGCAAGGGTATCAGTCCCTGACGGTATCTAGTAAGTCGCACCGGGACCACGGCTATTGATTGGAGCGCTGGCCAAAATTCACTTAAACGCTCCACTGTTTCTTGAAGTACAACGCCATCATTATAGCCCGGAACTAAAACAAGCTGAGCGTGAAGGGTAATCCCGGCTGCAGCTAAACGCTTAAGCTGATTAGGTAAATCTCCAGCACGCGGATTGTTCATTAACTTAACCCGCAGCTCCGAATTCCAAGCATGCACAGAAATATATAAAGGACTTAGATGAAATTCTATTATACGCGAAAATTCCTCTTCCTCCAAATTTGACAGCGTAATAAAGCTTCCTTGAGTTAAAGACAGTCGATAATCATCATCCTTACCATACAGAGAACCCCTCATACCCCTAGGCATTTGAGCGACAAAACAAAAAACACAGTTATTCCGACAGGTTTTTAGCCCCCCAGAACTAACCGTCTCGACCTCCAACCCGAGATATTCGTCTTCAGCACGCTCAATCTCTAATTCCCAGAGTTCCCCTCCGGCTTTTTCAATCAATAAAGAGAACTCTAGTTCGGCCGTGAGATACTGGAAATCAATGATATCGGTTATTGCTTGACCATCGACACTTAACAACCGATCCCCAGGTTCAATTTCCATTTCAGCCGCTATACTTTCTGCTTCCACAGTAGCAATCACTAGCCCTTTAGGCAAACCCTTCACCCCCAAATTCGTGGTTCGATGTTCGATATTCGAACCTAGACTTCGATAAGAGCTCTGATTTATCACAACTTCGAACCACGAACCACGAAACTCGAACATCGATAATGTCTCAGTTCTCTGATTTATCACAAATTTGGACCTCGAATCTTGGCTCTTGAACCTCGATCTCAGCCCTCTGTTCTATGCCCTCTAATTTCACGCCTTCGTACCTGGAACCACGAACCTCGAACAATGATAATGCTTCCGATTTAATAAATCCAAATATCATTAAGCTTACTACACCAAAATTCCACAAAAATGCATCGGGCAAGTCCACATAGCGGACAATTCCCCCGAAAACAAAGGGTATCAAGGCCTGATTTATAAAAACACTTCCAGCAACCGCTGCTGCCATACCCCAATAAGAAGCCGAAGCAAGCCAAGCAATCAAAAAACACAAGCTAACAGAGATCCACTGATCATATAAAAGGATTCCCGGTTCATTAACTAAGAACAGATCAAGCAGTACCAAACTCAAAAGCGTAAGCAGCAGAGCAGAAAAACGGCGTTCAGCCTTTTGCCAAGCCCACCACCAAAATACCAAGATAACTGCTAAGCGGGCATAATTCAAATGCCAAGGTACTCCCCCGCCCATTAGAGAATCGACAATTCTACCGACGAGCCAGGCTAGGCAAAGCGAGAGATACAAACGACGAGCAGGATGTCTCTGAGTCCAAGTCACCAAGGTCAAAAGCAAGATAGTTGCTTCACCGTAGGGAAACTCCAAACGTATCGCCTTCCTTTTGCGATGATCTTAGCTTCCCTATTATTCCCGTCTGCTAGAACTTTACACAGAAACCTGTCTAGATTGTTCAGTTAGAAGAGTAACCTTAGGCCTTCGATACCGTGAAATATTTAGTAAGAGTCCTAACTCCACAAGAGTCACCAGCAACGATGTCCCACCATAAGAAATCAAAGGCAAGGTTATTCCAGTCAGCGGCATAACACCTGTCACCACCGCTAAATTAATCGCTGTTTGCAGGGCTAAGGTCGAGGTGATTCCGTAACCAAGCAACCGGCCAAAACGATCCGGGCATTGCCTGGAAATCTGATAAGCCCGAAAAAACAAGGAAATAAACATGACTAAAAGTAAGGTTGTTCCCCAGAGACCCAATTCTTCCCCCACTATTGCAAAAATAGTATCCGTATAATTTTCCGGCAAAAAGCCATATTTCTGTAAACTTCGCCCAAGACCAACACCCAAAACACCACCGGTACCAAAAGCAATCTCCGCATTAACAATCTGATAACCCTCTTTAGAGGCATAATTCCAAGGGTTTAACCAAACTTGAACACGTTGCCATTGGTAAGGTGTCTGACGTACAAAGTAATATAACACTGTCCCACAAATCGGTGCGGCTATGGCAAACCATCTCGTGGGCAATTCCGTTTGCAAAAGCATTGCGGTAGCTGTCAGCCCTAAAACCATAGTTGACCCTAAATCGGGCTGTTTGTAAACTAAACCCAAGATCGGCAGTAATACTCCGATAGGTAAATAAAGGTCTTGGAGAGAACTTACCGGATACCGATCAAGAATATGGGCATAGAAAAGAATTAAAGTTAATTTAACAAGTTCCGAAGGTTGAAAAACCACCCCGAAAATTTTAATCCAACGAGCCGCTCCTTTAGCTTCAATCCCAGCCTCACTAAAAAGCACCGCTAGTAAGAGTAATACACTTACCAGCATAGCCAGCCCAGCAAACTTCCGCCAGAAGGTATAAGGAATCTTCATCGCGACAAAGGCGCAGCACCCTCCGACTAAAGCCCATTTCAACTGTTGCAAAACATAATAAAAGGCATTTTGATTATCTGTAAAACTAAAACTTTTTACAGCTCCAGCACTGAGTACCATAATCAGCCCAAACAATAAAATAGCTACAGACATAAAAAGCAAGGGGAAATCTGGTTGGCGAAGTTTATGCACTCTCTTTAATTTGGGAACACGTTTTCGACTCATTCAGTTCACTCCTTTTCGTGTTCCGTTCCGGAGGTCATTCCAGAAGCCATAAATCAGAAGCCAGAGCTCAGAAATTGGAGAGCTGAGCTCAGAAATTGAAGCCTCGAAGTCCGAACTTCGAGGCTTCGAGGCTTCAATCAATTATGCATTATGCGTTGTTTATTGTGCATTATGCATTATACATTCCGTATTGCGTCTCCAATCGTCATTTCGGGAGTTTCAGGTTGCTGAGCCAGGGCCTCAGCAGCTACTTCAGCTACAGCCTCTTCAACTGCATCACGAATACTCAAACTAATTCTTTTCTCCTCTGGTTTACACTCGATAACTTTAGCGCTCACCATATCCCCGACCTTAACCACTTCTTCGACCTTGATAATGCGTCGATTGGCAAGCTGGGAGATATGTACTAAAGCATCTACCCCGTCCTCCAATTGAACAAAGGCCCCAAAAGGGACAATGCGCACAACTTTACCATTGACCACAGACCCTAGCGGATATTTCTCTCCTAGAAGCGTCCAGGGGCTTGGCTGTAGTTGTTTAAGACCTAAAGAAATCTTACCCGTTTCAGTCTCAACTTTAAGAACCTTAACTTCTATTTCATCTCCAACCTTGATACGTTCTGAAGGATGGGCAATCCGGGAATAGGATATATCAGAAATATGCAGTAACCCGTCTACTCCCCCAAGATCAACAAAGACGCCAAAGGTCGCTAAACGCCGAGCGACACCTTGAACAACATCTCCTTCTTTCAACGTTTCTAAGAGTTGAGCACGCTTTACGAGCTGTTCCTCGGC
This sequence comes from Desulfitobacteriaceae bacterium, assembly GCA_049302575.1. Lineage (GTDB taxonomy): Bacteria > Bacillota > Desulfitobacteriia > Desulfitobacteriales > Desulfitobacteriaceae > JBAQMG01. Next base: position 3,538 of record JBAQMG010000057.1, read on the forward strand.
TAGAATAACTTTTTGAGAAAGGATAACTTTGCGCCTTGAAGGATCGAATTCCAGAACACGCAGACGAAGCGTTTGCCCTAAAAAGACGTTTAAATCTTCAATATAACCTAATTGAATTTGGGAAGCTGGGACAAACCCTCGCATACCCAGATCGACAAGCAAGCCGCCTTTGACAACCTCAGTAACTACGGCTTTAATTTCTTCTTTATTTTCAGCAAATTCAGCCAAACGGTCAATGGCATCCGTCTCCCCAGCTCGGCGTTTAGACAAGACAGCATACCCTTCTTCGTTCTTCACCTGCATAACCAAAGCAGAAATACGCTCACCCACTGAAACGACTTCAGCTGGATTGCTTACAGGTGAAATCGATAACTCCTTTAACTCAATGATCCCTTCCGACTTCCAACCTATGTCGACAAAAACTTCGTCACTGGTCAGTTTGACGACAGTCCCTGTAACCACAGCCCCCCGATGCATTTTCTGAAAATCCTTATCCCAACTTGACATATCCAGCATTTCCGTGCCTTGGCTATCTTGACTATCCGCAGTTACAGAATTACCCTCTATCGATGTGTTATTTTCCACTATTGCATTAGCTTCTTCTAGTGTATTAGCTTCTTCTAGTGTATTTTGTGAAATTGTGCCTTCTTCTGCAATTGTATCTTCCTTTATTGTAGCAATCTGTTCAGCTTCGTTTATTTCAGACATTTTGTTATAAACCTCCTCTATTATCCAGTCTGGAGTTGAGGCCCCCGCAGTTAAACCTGCTGTATGAGCACCTATAAACCAGATCTTTTGCAATTCAGCAGCCGTTTCAATTAAATAAGTCGCAGTTTTTTCTGTACATATCGTGGCCAGCTTACAGGTATTGGAACTATTTCGCCCACCCACCACAATCATCACATCAACTTGACCCGCCAACTCCAGAGCAACTTCCTGCCGCTCATGAGTAGCATTACAAATTGTATTATGAACAGTAAGCTGATCTGTATGCTTACGAAGTTCCTCAACGATTTCGAAAAAATCATCTTTTTTTTGAGTAGTTTGAGCTAAAACCTCTAACTGGAGAAAAAATTGAAGTTCTCTGGCTTCTTCAATTTTTTCAAGAGGGATAGCCTGTTCTCCTGCCCAGCCGAGTATCCCTTGTACTTCGGGATGGAGCTTATCCCCTACTACAATAACTTGACTCGTTTTAGCAGACTTTGCAGCAAGACGTTGAGCTTTTTGAACAAAGGGACAGGTCGCGTCAACTACAGTAACTCCCCGTTCAGCTAGTTCAGCATAGACGTAGGGTGCTACACCATGAGATCGAATAATCATTGTTTGGGTAGAGTCAGCTTCCGCAACAGAATTTACAACTTTAATACCTTGTTGAGCTAGACGGTCTACCACTTGCTGATTATGGATGAGAGGCCCAAGGGAGGCAGTTTTAGAGGTTTCTGCCGTGCGTTCGGTTAAATCAATCGCCCTTTTTACACCGAAACAAAAACCGGCTTTGGCCGCACGTATAACCTTCAAGCTTGTCCCTCCTCTAAAGAAACTAAAACTAAAAAATTATTATACTGATTTCGCTGCTACTCCGCATAATTCCTGCTAAATTATTAGTCTTCTTATCCTTAAATATTCTCCAAGTCAATTCAAAACCATGCAACTTAATTTACCCAACGACAATGCTGCTCGACTTCTTCCCAGGTCATAAAAATTCGAATAATATCCTCTTCAACAAGGTTACTCCCCATTTGAACCTCGATTAACTCCAAATCCGTGCTGGCACGCAAGCCGTGTTTGGCCCCAATCGGTATATTCCAGACGTCTCCGGGCCGAACCCGATGAACTATTCCATCTAAGGCTAATTCACCTTCGCCGCTGATAATTGTCCATACTTCACTCCGTTTTTTATGCTCTTGGTAACTTAAATTTTTACCAGCTAATACACCTAACCGTTTGGTTAAAACTTCCTTCTCCCCAACAAACACCGTATGATCCAGCACACGATACCAACCCCAACGTTTTTCCTCGAACATTGGACGCCGGTCGAACTTTCCCACGAGATCCTTAACCATTGGACTAGAGTCTTTATCCGATACTAACACTCCATCCGGACTCACGACTACCACAGCGTTAGACAAACCAAGTACAGCCACCGGAATATCCAACTCATTTATGACATGAGTGTTACAGGAATCCTCACTAATGATTCCCAGACCGACCATAACATTGGGCATTTCTTCAGTCAGAGTATTCCAAGTGCCAAGATCCTTCCACGCTCCATCATAACGCAGCACGACAAGATGTTTAGCTTTCTCCACCACTTCATAGTCAAAACTAATTTTAGGCAAAGCACCATAGTTCTGAAGTAATTCCTCGTATTGCGTTGGAATACCCAACTCATCTAGTTGGGAAATTAGAAACCCAAGTTTAAAGGCAAAAATTCCACAATTCCATAAACCCCGTTGCTGGATAAGCTCTTTAGCAACGGCTTGGGTTGGTTTTTCTCTAAAATGACTTACCCTAGAATAGGGCTGCTTATCCTGCTTATCCTGCTTAAACTCAGGAACGATATAACCATATTTCTCCGAGGGAAAAGTAGGAGTTACTCCAATTAAAGCCAGATTAGCCTGCGTTGTTCGCAACACAGTTTCCAACTCTTTAACCTTATTGAAAAAACCAGCTTCAACATAAGGATCAACCGGCAAAACAGCCACAACCTCATCCAGCTCAGTTTTTTCCACAGAATAAAGATATGCAGCGGCCAAAGCGATCGCCGGAAAAGTATCCCTCCGCTCTGGTTCAACAATCAGCTTGACAGCAGGTCCTAATTGACTTTGAATCATATCTACTTGTGATTTACTGGTTGCTACTATAGCTGAATGAGCAAGGCCAACCGCCCCTAACTGCCCCCAAACTCGTTGGACCATGGAAACTGGTTCGCCCTGCCCATTTTGTAAGACTTTCAGAAATTGCTTTGATCTGGCATCATTGGACAAAGGCCAAAGCCGTTTGCCGGAGCCGCCGGATAGTAAGATTAATTTCATTTGACACACTCCTATTATGAATTTAGAGAGTAGACAACAACTGTGCGGAACCTAATTTTCTTTATAGAACTCTGAATTCCTTTAATACATCGGTTAAACGCCTTTTAAAATTCGCCTTACTAAATTTTTCCGCCTTAGACCTTAAAAACAGCGGCTCAAAATTCCCTTGGCCTTTTCCGTTCACTTCCTCAAAGCGCAGAATTGCCGCCATTAATCCCTCGACAGTCTGCTCATTAAATAATACACCCGTTACAGTATCTTCGATAATATCTACAGCTCCACCTTGACCATAAGCAATCACCGGACAACCGGAGGCCATTGCTTCGACCATAGTTATGCCAAAGTCTTCCTCTCCGGGAAACAGAAAAGCCTGAGCCCTTGCTAAATGGTCAGCGACTATTTGATCACTCTGACGACCCAGAAACTTAATATTTCCCCCTCTGCTACTGTCAAGTGTCTTAAGCTGTTTTTGTTCCACACCGTTCCCTATGATAACAAGCTTGCGTCCTAACCGATTACAAGCCTCAACTGCTAAATCAACCCTTTTGTGCTCCACCAATCGTGAAACAATCAAATAAAAGTTTTCCCTCTCACTTGTTGCTGTTGTATCAAAGCGCTCGGTATCTACAGGCGGATAAACAACAATTGATTCTCGCCGATAGTGTTTACGAATCCGGTCTTGAACAGTATGTGAAATAGCCACAAAATGATCTACCCGATCGGCGCTTAAACGATCCCATAAACGGAGCCTATGCAGTAGCCAAACCGCCAGCCAACGTTTTAGGCTTTTAAGAGGTTGAATGTAGAAATGATAATAATCCCAAGCGTAACGCATGGGGGTATAACAATAGCAGACATGAATAGTTTTAGTCCCAGTTATTACCCCTTTAGCACAGGACCAAGAACTGCTCAGAACCAAGTCGTATTCACTTAGGTCAAATTGTTCAAAAGCATAAGGCATTAAAGGCAACAGCTTTTGGTGTTTGCGCAAAAACTTAGGTAATCGTTGAAGAAACGATGAACGGACATCAGCTTTGGCTAGGCTTGGCGCTAAATTGGCAGGCTCAAATAAGGCTGTATAAACTGGAACATCCGGAAAAAGTTCAAGTAAGACACTCAGTACTAGTTCTGCGCCACCCATATTTGTTAACCAATCGTGGGCTATGGCTATCTTAGGTTGGGATCTTATACTTTGACTATTTACATCTAATTTTGTAGCTACTTTTGTAGCTACTTTTATATCTTCTGCCATTATTATCCCCCAAAACCCTATGTGGTTTGAACTTTTAACGAGTTCCCTATGAACTAAGAACCTCAGTTGTTATTATATCCTCAAGCAATAGTTTAGGCTATATTTTAACTTGTTTAAGAAACTGACTTTTTTGCCTCACAACCCTGTTGAATTTCAAAATTAATTCGTTCGCGTTCAATGACTAAAGGCCTTTTTAGCACCTGCGTATGGATGGAACCAATATACTCCCCGATAATACCGATAAATAATAGTTGTACAGAGGAAAAGAAAAACAGACCTATTACCACAGGTGCGAGACCAAGAGTAAAACTATTCCAATTAATGATTTTAAAAATAAAATAAATTAGTGCAATTAGAAAGCTCAGCGCAGAAAGAGCAAAGCCAGACATCGCTGCTAACCGCAACGGCAGCTTAGAGTGATTAGTTATACCGAGCATAGCGATATCATAGAGAGTATAGAAATTATTTTTAGTAATTCCTCTTTTACGAGCTGGCTGCTCGTATTCGATTTTGTAACTTTCAAAACCAATATCTGAAATAAGTCCTCTAAAATAGGGATAAGGGTCATCGACTTGTTTAAGTATCTCAATAATTCTCTTATCATAAAGACCAAAGCCTGTATTATTTTTAGTTAGTTCGATCTCTGATACACTATTAATAAAGTTATAATACATTTTTCTGATATTAAACATTAAAAAAGACTCTCCACTAGATACCTTAACACCTAAAACAACTTTGTACCCTTCTTCCCATTTTCTAATGAAACCGGGAATCATACTGGTAGGATCTTGTAAATCTGCGACAATAGAAATAACCGCCTCTCCGCTAGCCTGAAGTATAGCATAATAAGGCGAACGAATATGACCAAAATTCCGAGCATTGACAATGATCTTAACGTTTTTATCTTGCTCAGCCAAACGTTTTAAAATTGAGACTGTGTTATCCTTAGAGGCATTATCAATGAAGATATGTTCATAGGTATACCCTGTCAGTTTATCAAAAACCTGTCTCACTTGTGTATAGACTTCTTCAACATTTTTTTCTTCATTATAGCAAGGAGTAACAACTGAAATTAATTTCATTAGATTCACCCTTACATCTTTACTTTTTGTGAGTGTTCCTGCTTAAGCAAGGTCACCCTCAGTAACCAAGTATGCTTTGTGTTTCCCCAATAATACACTCTAGTGAAGTCAGATTAGGATTATATCCTAATCTTCTAGCCTTATAATTGTTAGAAAAATATAAATTCTTGTTACCCGTTATAGAAGCATAATTGGTGCCTTGTTCGACAATATATTCAAGCCCATAATTAGTTTTATAAAAATCAATAATTTCAAATTTTGTTATTGGCTTTTTGCTATATACGTCATAAGCATCATTTATCCCCTTATTAACGATGCACAATTTGATTAAATCTACTAAGTCTTTAAAATGAAGATAATCTCTTATTATATTAGTTGGGTTAGTGTAAAGAATCTTGTTAGTTTTTAAACAATTTAGAACATCACTTAGAAAAAACTGTTTTTCTAGTTCCATGAATCTACTAAAATACCCAAATATTCTTAGGTCAATAATGTTGAACTTAGCTAGAGCTCTATGTTTTGCCTCTGAATGTATTTTAGCAATGCTATAAAACTGCTCAGATGAAACATAATTCATATTAAGCTTAGTAAGCGTACCGTCATTAACAGGTTCAGAAAACTCTGATCCGAATACAGCACCACTACTTAAATTAATATATAATACGGCATCATTTTTCGTTTTTAAATAATTAATAATGAGATTATCATACTCTTCAGTAATATTCAGTATAAGCTCTGGAGACTCCCTTAGAATAGCCGGATCACCAATTCCAACACAATTAATTATTACATCAAAATTAGCATCATAAAAACTATAATAATCTTGAATACTTGTAATCCGGCAC
>JBAQMG010000058.1:0-25918 GCA_049302575.1 Desulfitobacteriaceae bacterium
GGTCGGGCAGCAGAACATTCGCCTCGAACCGGTGAGAGGATGGCACACACGCAAACCGACAGCCAAACAGGTGATTCTGATGCTGGAACATATTGTGACGATCTATTGGTTTGACTGGCAAGATGACACGTGGAAAAAGCAAATGCAGCAGAATGAACAGGCTCAACAACTCTTTGATCTTCTTCGGGTCAATCCCTACGATAACAGCGTATGATCATTGAAAAAATGAGTCATGCATAATTCCATTTTTCTCGTTGATAGGTGCTCAAAATGGGATTTAATGTTGTTAATCGAATAACTATGATCTTGGAGCACGTTTTCAATTTCTTTGATAGGTTTCCGTATGATAACACCTCGCTTTTGGTTAATTTGGATCGTCATCTAATTATATTGGAAACTGAGTGTTCATGCGGATTTAAGCTATATTTTACACCTTTTACAGGCTTAAATTTTGGTCATTTTACTGGGTGCGAAACTTCAGTTATTATCTATGCATTTCTGATGCTGAATTAAAATTATCCTAAGTTTAGTTAATGATAAACCTCCTATGCATACGAGATTTATAAGCAAATCGAAGCTAAAGATATGCGATTACGGAGTAGAATCGGTATAGCTTCAACATAACGAGATTGGAATAAGGGAGATGGATATAAAATGGCTATTTTTGAATTTGAGGGTAAAAGACCGTCAATTGGCAAGGGAAGCTATATAGCTCCGGAAGCGACAATAATTGGTGATGTTACCCTCGGTGAGAACTGTTATGTGGCAGCTGGCGCACGTCTGAGAGGGGACTGGGGTAAAATTACGATAGGAGCAGGATCAAATATTCAAGATAACTGTATTATTCATTCTTACATTGGTGGGGAAACAATACTTGGACAACGAAGCCACATTGGACATGGTTCAATATTACATACTCCAAAACTCGGCGAACATGTGGTAGTCGGTATGGGTGCCATAATCATGGATGATGTGACGATCGGGGATGGCTGTCTAATTGCTGCAGCTGCTTTAGTTTCGGCAAAGACAGTTATTCCTCCTAATAAACTGGTTGTAGGAATACCTGCTAAGATTGTGGCAGATCTAGCCGAAAAAAATGTAGAATCCTTAGAAGAGGGTACTGATTACTACTTATCCTTACCAGAGCGTTGCCATAAAGGAATCAAACAAATTAGTTTGGAAGAGGTCATGGAATCCTAAGAACTCCGAAGTCCGCACGAGTTTCGTGCCTCGAACCTCGAATTCATGGTTGACTCTGAGGGGTACACATGGTAAGATGGATATAATTTAAAAGATGAGTAAGTGATTTTCTTCTATATGGAGAAAACTTAATTGGGAAGTCGGTGAAATTCCGACGCGGTCCCGCCACTGTAAATGGGGAGTAATCTGCTAGACCACTGAGGAAACTTGGGAAGGGGCAGATGACGAGGAACCATAGCCAGGAGACCTGCTTGCTCTACACGCTGAACCCACGAAGGATGGGCTGGCTGAAGATGTATATTTTCGCCCTCCACCTTGTGGAGGGTTTTAATTTGCCATTATAAAGTATAACTTTATAAATCTTACTAAAAATTTGTTCCCTGAGGGGAACGAGTGCCTTAAGGGCTTTTGTCTTGTTCCTGCGGGATCTGTTCTCAAAAATGCGAGACGACTTGAGGGTGGAAACGAACGCTACGCGAGATAACCGAATGTTACCGTTTTTAATGACGGTATTCTTTGGTTGTCTTTTTATTTTCAGCGAACTCGCTTCGCTCGATGATTCAGTGGGGGTCTCTAACCTCCCCCACTGAATTATAAGGTAAATAATAAAGTGTGCCGAATTCGGCTCCCATTTATAGAAGTGGGAAACTTCTTCTGGCACTTGGTTAAATATTCGAGGAGGATTGGTCATGCATATTGCTGAAGGAATGTTGCCAGCTCCCTACGCCATAGCCTACGGGCTAGGAGCTAGTATTTTTGTAGCTGCTGGGATAAAAAGTCTTGCCCTTAAAACTCGTGAAATTCCGATGATGAAACAGTTAACGGGTTTGATGACGGCCGCAGTGTTCTTAGTATCCCTATTGCCAATTCCGGTACCTATGACTGGTACTTGTTCTCATCCTGGTGGGACACCCTTGACCGCCATCTTATTAGGACCATGGATTACAACCCTAGTTAGTATGATTGCTCTGCTTTTTCAAGCTCTCTTTTTTGCCCATGGTGGTTTGACTACACTTGGCGCCAATACTTTAACGATGGGTGTTTTCGGAGGCTTTGCGGGGTGGTTACTTTTTAGGGGACTGCAAGGTGCTAAAGTGAGCTTATTTTGGTCAGGACTGGTTGCCGGTTTGGTGGGAGATATTCTGATCTATTTTGGGACATCGATCCAACTGGCTTTGGCTATTCACGGACAACATCCCTTGGGAGGAGTGTTCTGGGCCATTTTTGGAGCGTTTCTTCCGACTCAGGCTCCTCTGGCGATTGTCGAAGGGTTGTTTACAGGTTTTGTATTAAAATATATTGCTGAGCAGCGACCAGATATTTTAAGCATGCTCAAAGTAATCCCTGCATCAGCTCAGGGGGGAAAGCCGCTAGCACTTGATCTGTCTTCTAAGGGGGTAGACTAAGGTGGGGAAAAAATGGTGGAAATGGACAGTCTTTCTTTTATTTTTGGCTTTACTTGTTTATCTGGGTGTCGGTCCATTAGCAATGCCTGGAGCGGATAACCAAGTTAATGCGGTGGTCGAAAGTTATGCACGTGAGGTAGGAGCAGGGCAACGATTGCCGTTTATTAATACGAATAAAGGTGATTTACTGCTTTTTGTTTTTGCAATCGGGGGTGCTATTGCTGGATTTGTTATTGGGTACAACTGGCGTGACCTATTCGGGAAGGCCGATGGATCTACTAGAAAAACATCTGAGGAAGGGAGTAGTCAATGAGTACTCATAGGATGATGATGGAGATTCCAGAGACTGCTTTAGCCAAAATTGATGGACGGGTTAAATTATTTCTAACACTTAGCGGCTTAGTTGCCGCAATTAGTACTAAGAGTTGGGAAGCACCCTTTTCTTTTGGAACAGTTAGTCTGCTACTTTTGTTAATAGCAGGGGTATCGGTCCCAACCCTTGCTCAGAGATTACGTCCGATACTCTATATTGCCATATTAATAGGGGTAACTCAGATTTTCCTTTGGGGTCAGATACCGTGGTTTGAGTGGAATTTAGGGTTTGTTCAGCTGGTAGGATACAAAGAAGGACTAGCACAAGGGCTTTTACTTGCTGCTCGAGTTTTTGGCGGGATGAGTGTCATGTTTTTATTAACTTTAACAACCTCAGTCCAAGAATGGGTAAGTGCTTTAGCTTGGTTTAGGGTTCCTTTGAGTGTCGTAGAGATTATGACGTTGGCTTATTCCTCGTTATTTGTTTTGCTGGAAGAGTTACAACGCCTTCAAAAAGCACAACGTATGCGTTTGGGATATAGTTCGTGGTGGCAAACCGTGAAGTCTACAGGGACAGTGGGTGGGATTTTGTTTATGCGCGTCTTTGACAAAAGCCAAAGACTTTGGCAGGCCATGCTTTGCCGTGGTTATGATGGGAATATTAGGGTAAGTTATGAACGTAGCCTGAAGCGTCAAGATGGATTGCTAGCGATAGTTGGCTTTGGGTTCATTCTAAGTGGTTGGATTGTTGGTAGATAGGTTAAAGAAAAACTGGGGTTTGAGGAGAAAACGTGGCTATTTTAGAGGTGAGTGCTTTATCCTTTGCCTATCCAGGTGGAATGGATGTTTTACATAATGTTAATTTTGCCGTTGAAGAGGGTGAAAGTGTCGCTCTATTAGGGGCCAATGGTTGTGGAAAGACCACACTTTTTCAACATTTTAATGGGCTTTTGAAACCTAGAAACGGTTCAGTTATATTGAAGGGCAAGAACTTAAGTCAATGGAACTCAACGGAGATTTTTCGGAGAGTGGGTTTAGTTTTTCAGGATCCCAATGACCAACTCTTTGCAGCTAGTGTGTATGAGGATGTTTCTTATGGTCCGACAAATTTACGATTACCTACAGAAGAAATTGCCCAACGGGTCGAACACGCCTTAAAACAGATAGGAATGTGGGAATACCGGGGACGTAGTTTACAGCAACTAAGCTATGGCCAAAAAAAGAGAATTGCGATTGCAGGAATATTGGCTATGCGACCAGAAATTATCATCTTGGATGAGCCGACCGCAGGATTGGATCCCCGAACCGCAGCGAGTCTCATGCGCTTGCTGAAATCGTTACAAAAGGAACAAAATTTTACAATTATCCTGTCTACGCATGATGTGGATTTGGTGCCAATTTATTGTGAGCGGGTTTATGTTATGCAGGCTGGAGAAATGCTTTTGTCTGGAACACCGATGGAAGTTTTTCAAGATCCTCGACAGATCCGCGAGGCCTTTCTACGGTTGCCTAGGGTAGCACACCTGTGGGAGATTCTGAAAAACAAAGAAGGGCTTGTGTCCAAGGAAAACCCTCTGACCATTCATGAGGCACGACTGGCTTTTCGCAGATCTATGGAGGTAATCATTGATGATTTTTCTATTGGGGGAAACAGTAGCTGCTCGTGAGATCAGTTCAAGTTTAATAATTCAAAGAATCCAGTTTATTCGCTTAGATACCCTTGAACGTCTCATCTGGCTTGTTCAGCCCTCGGGGGACTATCTTGAGGAAAAATCCTTGGGAGAACTTACTGGATTGCTCTTAGCTTATGGTTGTAGAGCAGTCATAGATGCTGCTCACCCTTCCAACGGTTTAAGCTTTGCTCCCTTACGTCAGGCGTGTGAACAGCAAGGCATTCCTTATGTAAGGTTGGAAAGGCCAGAAACAAAACTCCCCTCTAATTCTCTAATACATCCTGTTAAGAACTGGGAAGAAGGATTAGTATGTTTAGAAAATAGAGTGGAGGAGTTGAAAAATTCAGAGAGTCGTCGACCTATAACTGTTTTTGTGACTACGGGTAGCCATCAACTGGAAAGTCTAGCCCCAAGCGCCTTTGCGCAACATATCCGCCTAGTTGTACGCATATTACCTCAGGCGTCTCTCGTACAAAAGTGTCAAAGCTTAGGCATACCTCCTCGAGATATTGTGGCGATGCAAGGACCGTTCTCTAAGGAACTTAACCGAGTCTTATTCAAATTTTACGGGGCGGATATACTCTTAACTAGGGACAGTGGCCCTGCTGGAGGAACTGATACCAAGATTTCCGCAGCTTTAGCCTTAGGTTTAGAGATCATTTTGCTTAAACGGTTGAATACTCCACCAGGTCAAATTGTCTACACCGTGAAAGAATTGCAGAGTTGGTTACTGAAAAATTACGTTAAGTAGAAATAGTAGTTAAGTAGAAATAGTATAAGTAAAGACTCCTTTCCCATAATAGTAGAAGAGGAGTCTTTGCTTATTTCCAGTGTGTCCGAGTTCAAGCCAGTAACTCAAGGATAATGTTATGGTAAAGGTTCAAGTACGAATCCAGTAGCTGACTAAGTTTAATAACTTCAGGGTCAGATAGAGGTTTAGATTTGACTAAGTTGATTAATTGTAATCGTAAATTCTCAATCAAGCATAAAATTTCAGCAGGGCTCATGTTCACACACCCCCAAATGAAATTATTCTCGACCTGACGACTATATTTTACCATAAATGAAAGAGTAGTGCAATTTATTCGGCAGGATTTGATCTGCCACGACAATATGTTGGTTGACTTTTTTTAAGCGAGCTTTTCTTTTGGCTTTAGACTTGACAGCAAGGCAATACTTTAATAGATTAAAGCAAGAAAGTAAATCGTCCAAACATGTCTCTTAGAGCAAGAAAAAGTAAAAACAGTTCGGGATAATGTCGTAGGCATAAGGTGCTTCAAAGAAATCCTAAATTCGTTCGGATTGGAGGTTTAATGAAATGGGAATGGATGAACGTTTACGGGACAGATTAACGGATGACTTGTTCGAGGCAATTTTAGTACTAAAGAATAAGGATGAGTGTTATCGTTTTTTCGAAGATATCGCGACTATAGCAGAGATTAAGGCTTTGGCCCAACGTTTGGAAGTGGCTAAATTATTAAAAGAAAATGTGACGTATACGAGTATTGCCGAGGCAACCGGAGCCAGCACAGCCACTATAAGCAGGGTCAAACGCTGCTTGTTTTTTGGGGCGGACGGCTACCAGTTAGTTTTAGCTCGAATTACCAAAGATCAAGAACATGACAATAAAGAGACTTCCCCACAAAGCGTATAGAGGAGTGTTAATAAAATGCAACGATCTTACCAAGGACTACGTATCCCTGAAGGGATGCATGATTTATTACCAGAGGAACTTGCTCTTCAGGAACGTTTAGAAGGAAATGTTTTAGCTCTCTTTAAAAGTTGGGCGTTTCAGAAAGTAGTTACACCTACTTTAGAATTTGGAGCTTGTGTACAACCCAATCCTGACGTGGCGGATCAACTTTACAAATTCTTTGATCGTCAAGGACACATTCTGACGTTACGTCCTGAATTCACCACGCCTATCGCTCGTTTAGTGAGTTCTCGTTTACGTGGTGTAGACCTACCCCTGAGATTTTGTTATGGTGCTGATGTTTTCCGCAACAGTTCAACTAGGCAGCGTGAGTTTCGACAAGTGGGTGTTGAATTAGTCGGCTCAAATGCCGGTCTTGCTGATGCCGAAGTTATTGCCCTTGCAGTGGAGGCAATTAAGTGTTTAGGAGTTAAAGATTTTCAGTTTAATATAGGCCACATGGGGATTTTCTTAGGACTAATGAAGGAAGCCAGAATTGGTGAAGAGTTACAAGCCCAATTAGAAGATGTTCTGGCTCGTAAGGATATGGTAGGCGTCGAAATTCTAGTGAAACAAAGTAATTTATCAGATAATGTGCAACAACTTTTGTTGCGTCTACCACATCTTCATGGACGAGAGGAAATGCTCGAGGAGGTTTTAGGGTGGAGTCAAAGTTCAGAAATTAAGAAAGCTGTAGAAGGCTTACGCCAAGTCTATAGATATTTAGCAGACTTTGGTGTACAAAGTCATGTTGCTTTAGATTTAGGAATTTTGCGAGGCTTTTCTTATTATACGGGGGTAATTTTTGAAGGGTATGTCCCTAGCGTTGGATTTCCAGTTGTTGAAGGTGGACGCTATGATACACTTTATGCTGATTTTGGTTATCCTTTGGCGGCAACAGGTTTTGCACTTCATTTGGGAAGTGTTTTAGGCCAGTTTCCGTTGGAACCAATAGAAAATGCGGACGTCTTGGTTTACGGTCGTGATCCTAAGGCAGTGATTAATCAGTGTCAAGAACTTAGGAGGCAAGGTAAACGCGTGGAGATGGCTTTAAGCGTATTAACTATAGAAGAAGCCCAAGAATTAGCCTCAAAAAAGAATATAGCGGCACTGTATCAATGCATTAATAAGGAGTGGTTGTAAATGCGTAAGTTGGCGGTACTTACCGGAGGGGGAGATTGTCCAGGCCTGAATGCTGTGATTAGAGCAGTTGTCAAGACTGCTAATCAATACGATATTGAAGTGTTAGGAATTAGAGATGGGTTTCGTGGTGCTGTTGAAGGCGATTTTCTTACGTTAGGCTATCAAGAGATTGTGGGGATTCTGCCTCGAGGGGGAACTATTCTTGGTACGTCCAATCGAGATAATCCCTTTGCTTATTTGGATTATAATAACGAAGTTCAAAACAGCGTCGATCGTTCAGATGATGTCATTGCTCATTTGAAGGCTCAAAAGGTAGATGCTCTCCTAGCGATCGGTGGAGACGGAAGTTTAAAAATCGCCTTGGAATTTGCCAATATGGGATTGAACGTTATTGGGATTCCTAAAACAATTGATAATGATCTCATGGCGACGGATCAGACGTTTGGTTTTCAAACTGCAGTTGCTACAGCTCAAGAGGCCCTTGACAGATTACATACGACTGCTGAGTCACATCATCGGACAATGATCCTTGAACTAATGGGCCGATATGCTGGCTGGATAGCTCTTTATGCTGGAATTGCGGGAGGAGCAGATGTTATCCTTATTCCGGAAATCCCCTATGATCTCAGCAAGATAGCACTGGCCATCAAAGCTAGGGCTAGGAAGGGCAAAAAATTCAGTATTGTTGTTGTGGCCGAAGGAGCAAAGCCTCTAGGTGGAGAGATGGTTGTTGAGAGAAATATTGTGGGACGAACAGATCCAATTAAACTGGGCGGAATCGGGGCTAAACTAGGGAAGGAGCTTGAAGAATTTACTAAAATGGAAACTAGGGTTACCGTTCTAGGGCACCTACAACGGGGAGGTTCACCAGTTGCTTATGACCGAGTTCTCTCTACCCGTTATGGTGTTGCTGCTGTTGAGGCTGCTTTAGAAGGGGATTTTGGTGTTATGGTCGCTTTGCAAGGACTGGACATTGTTCGTGTACCCCTTAGTGAAGCCGTCGATAAACTTAAATTAGTGTCCATGACAGATTCTTTATTATTAGCTGCTCGTAATCTGGGGATCGTGATGGGAGACTGAAATTAATGCATAATGCATAATGAAGCAACCCACGTGGGTGTTTCTTCGTTGAAGATTCATTTGTTGAAGATTTAGCTAGGGTTATAGGTTCACATGGACGCAGAGTTTCGGGACTGTAGTTCGTCTCAAAAAAAACGACAATTGGTAAGACTGTCTGAGTAGTTTCAAGTTCATGATCTGGCAAGAATATGAGCGACATGGCTATTTATTAAAAAGCGACATACTGAACGAAGAAAATAGGCATATTATAGAAAAATAGCTGATTCTAGAATTATTTCCCTCTTTATCATTGTACGGCTTTAAAATTCTTCGCGGGTTTTGTCAAAACTGTTGTAATCTTTATGTGGGTTGGAATGGGCTTATCACTGATTGGCGGCCTCAGAATGTTTCCAAATGGTGGCTATTCCTTGAATTCATTAGTGGTAGCAAAATTTGTTATAAACTGATCAAGAGAATTGTCCTCGCGTGAGACAGTGGATCATTCGGAAATTGACTGGAACTGAGCAAGTCAGGTGGTATTTAATTTAATATTTTTGAACCCCCCTGTTACCTAATAGCATCGAATACTAGGTAACAGGGATTTTTATTGGTTTTGTAAAAAAAATAAATCCATCAAAGGGCATAAATGTATCAAATTCGGAGTTTTCAAAACTTTGGTTAGACCTCTCTTTATGCTAAAATCGGAGGGGAAGGGAGGGGTGAGAAAGAACTACTTTTCAAATTAGTAAGATATTTGAAGAATGTTTACTACATTGAACGTGGTTTGAAATAGATTCATGCAGCGCACTACGAAATAATGGTTGTCGTAAGGCAATTCAACTGCTATAATAATACTGCTACTATGTTAATACTTTAACTAATTAAAGCAAAGGAGTCTTCGACTGAAATCAAATAAATAAATAAATAAATAAATTGTGCATTCTAATTATGCATTATATAAAAAGGGGATGGATTTGTGCCGCGTAATTTTTTAACAATCGCCTTACCCAAAGGAAAACTATTAATAAATTCGTTAGAGTTATTAAATAAGGTAGGGTTAGATTGCCTTCAGATTAATGAAGACTCTCGCCAATTATATTTTGATTTTCCTGAGGCACAGATCCGAATTATTATCTGTCGCCCGACCGATATCCCAACCTATGTTGAATATGGTGCTGCAGATCTTGGCTTTGTCGGTAAGGATACACTTCTAGAAGAAAACAAAGATGTAGCTGAACTCTTAGACTTGAAATTTGGCTATTGCCGTTTTGTTGTGGCCATGCCGGAAGATAAAGTTCCACCTCGATTAGCTAATGGCGACTATGATCTTAGTGTCCTCAACCACCAAAGGGTAGCTACAAAGTTTACCCGAGTGGCTGAAACGTTTTTTGCTCAGTTAGGAATGCAGGTCGTGCCCATTAAACTTCATGGTAACATTGAGTTGGCACCTAAGGTTGGTCTAGCCGAAATGATTGTGGATATTGTTTCAACAGGTAAGACACTTGCTCAAAATCGTTTACTTGAAGTAGCCCCTATTTTGGAGGCCACCACGCGCTTAGTTGCTAATCGTGTAGCCTATCGGATGAAATATGATAGAATTCATGAACTGGTAGAAGGGTTAAGAAAAGGGGGTAGAAACTCTGATGAAAATTGAAAGTATTAACGAACTAGATTTAAAACGTTTAACCCGTAAATCCTACGGAGATGATGAGGCTTTAGAGAGACGGGTTGCCGAGATTCTGAAGAAGGTTCGGGAGGAGGGTGATGAGGCGCTCTACCAGCTGACTGATGAGTTGGATGGTGTCGATCTGCGGGAGTGTGGCTTGAAGGTTACACCACAGGAATGGGTGGAAGCCTATGCGAAGGTTGATGCGGAATTTTTAGAGGCTATCCGTGCAGCCAAAGATAATATTCTGCGTTTTCATGAAAAACAGAAACGTACGTCTTGGATTGAACCCAGTGAAGATGGGGGTATACTTGGGCAATTATTACGTCCGCTCCAACGGGTAGGAATTTACGTTCCAGGTGGAACAGCTGCTTATCCTTCTTCAGTTTTAATGAATGCACTACCAGCAGTGGTTGCGGGTGTCGAGGAAATTGTGATGGTGAGTCCACCAAGAAAAGACGGGACGCTTTTACCCGAGGTGCTTGTTGCAGCGGCTGAAGCTGGTGTTAAGGAAGTTTACAAAATAGGTGGGGCACAAGGAATTGCAGCCTTAGCTTATGGAACTAAACTGATAGCCTCGGTTGACAAGATTACGGGACCAGGAAATATTTATGTAACCCTAGCAAAGAAACAGGTCTTTGGAACAGTGGATATTGATATGTTGGCCGGTCCGAGCGAGATTCTTATTCTAGCGGATGATAGTGCTAAGCCGCACGAATTGGCAGCCGACTTGTTATCTCAAGCAGAACACGATCGTTTGGCGTCGCCGATTTTGGTTTCTCCAGATCGAGATATATTAGAGGAAACAATTGCGCATGTAGAAAGTCAGTTAGCATCGCTGCCACGGTCGGATATTGCCCAGGATTCTTGGGAAAATTTTGGGGCTGCTATTTTAGTTTCGGATTTAGAAGAAGGGATGGCTTTAGCTAATATCATTGCTCCTGAACATTTTGAGTTGGTGGTTGAGGACCCGATGGTTTGGTTGGGAAAAGTGCGTAATGCAGGAGCTGTCTTTTTAGGAAGGTTTTCACCTGAACCGGTGGGCGACTATTTTGCCGGTCCAAATCATGTTTTGCCAACGGGTGGGACAGCTCGCTTTTATTCGCCTCTGAATGTAGATACTTTCTTAAAGAAGATTAATGTTATCGGATATTCGGAAGAAGCTCTCAAAAGAGATGTAGAGAAAATTGCCCTTTTAGCAAGGCGAGAAGGCTTAGAGGCTCATGCTAGGGCTGTGGAGGTAAGATTCGATGAGCGTTAACCAACAGATTGTCGTCAATCCCCTAGATTTAACTCGTACCGAAATTAAGCAACTTCAAGCTTATGAAAGCACACTTTACCCTGGTGTCGTTAAAATGGATGCCAATGAAAACCCTTTTCCCTGGCCAGAGGGCATGAGACAAGCTCTATTTGCGGAAGATATTACATTTAATCGTTATCCAGATAGCACTGCCAAGGAATTGAAAGAAGCTATAGCCAATTATACTGGAGTAAAGAGTGATGGAATCTTAGTGGGTAATGGTTCGGATGAAGTTATTCAACTCCTTCTATTGACCTTTGGTGGGGAAGGAAAAGCTGTTGTTTTACATCCTCCGACGTTTGGGATGTATGCTTCTGCGACCTGTATTTCCGGGATGGAAGTTGTAAGAGTCCCATTGCGTGACGGTTTGCATCTTGATACTGAGGGGGTTCTGCGGGCAGCTAGTTCTCCAAAAGTCAGAGTGATTATCTTGTGCAGTCCCAATAACCCTACTGGAACCGTATTTAAGCGGGAGGAACTCTTGAGATTAGTTAGAGAGTCCGGCAAAATCATTATTATGGACGAGGCTTATGCCGAATTTTCTGGCGAGTCGATTATCGATGAAATTCATAATTACCCTAACCTTTTAGTTATGCGAACTTTTTCCAAGGCCTTTGCCTTAGCAGGGTTAAGGTTGGGTTATTTACTAGGACAAGCCTCAACTATTGATTTAATTAATCGTGTTCGACAACCGTTTAATGTTAATGTGTTTACACAAAAGGCTGGAATTATAGCACTTAATTATTTAGAGCAATATCGAGCACAAGTGGAAATGATTAAAGCAGAAACCATAAAAATCCATGAAGCCTTGAGTATTATTCCAGGGTTTAAGGTGTTTCCTACTCGAGCAAATTTCATTTTATTTCAACCAGAGGATCCGGATTTTTGGGCCAAAGAGTTATTTGAACGTGGATTTTTAGTTCGTCATATGGGCGACTTACCTGTACTAGGAAAATGCTTGCGTCTTAGTTCTGGTCTCCCAGAGGAAAATCAAGCATTTATTCAGGCCTTACGAGCTATTGCCTCTGAAAGGCAAGGTTTTTAAGGCACAATGACAATGCAGAATATGGAATGCAGGATGTAAAATTATGAATTTTTCGATGATCAATGTGCTTAATGAATTGTGATTTCGGTTCTTGATTATGAATTATGCATTATGAATTAGGCATTAATAAAAGGGGGCGAGTAGGATGCGTGAAGGAGCTTTAGAGCGTAAAACTCGGGAAACTGAGATAAGTGTTAAGCTAAATCTCGATGGAACTGGGGAAGCTAAGATTGATACTGGGATCGGTTTTTTTGATCATATGTTAACCTCACTGAGCCGTTTTGCTTATTTTGAGCTTGATTTGGTGGCTAAAGGAGATTTGCGGGTTGATCAGCATCATACGATTGAGGACTGCGGTATAGTGCTTGGTCAAGTTCTCCGAGAAGCTGTAGGAGATAAACAAGGAATAGAACGTCTGGGAGAAGCGCTTATGCCGATGGATGAGGCCCTCGTTCAAGTAGCTTTAGATATTTCTAACCGTGCTTATCTGGTTTGGGATGTGGAGTGCCCTTGTGGTAATGTTGGTGAGTTTCCAGTGGAAATGGCGGAAGAGTTTTTTCGAGCCTTTGCTGTCCAAGCTGGTCTAAATTTACATATCAGGCTGATCTCGGGTAAAAATCGTCACCATATTCTTGAGGCTATTTTCAAAGGCGTCGGAAGGGCTTTAGGCTTAGCCCTCCGTGTTAATCCTCGTTTTTCCGGGGTGCTTTCCACTAAAGGGGTTTTATAGTGGGGGAGATGATGAATTGATCGGTATTATAGACTACGGACGGGGTAATTTGCGCAGCGTAGAAAAGGGACTAGAGAAGGTGGGCTTTCCCTCAAAAATCCTCACGACACCCGAGGAACTAGCGACTGTTAAAGGGGTTATTCTTCCCGGAGTAGGCGCATTCGCAGATGCAATGGAGGCCTTAAAACGTGGGGGATGGAGAGATCCTTTGTTAACCTATGCCCGCTCAGGGGCACCTTTTTTGGGAATTTGTTTAGGGATGCAAGTGCTTTTTGAAGTTGGAGAGGAACATGGGGAGCATCAAGGGTTGGGTCTTATTCCTGGTCGGGTGGTACGCTTTCCGATCGGACTTAAAGTTCCACAAATGGGTTGGAACAATGTGCAACAGCTTCAGGAGAACTTTCTTATGCAGGGGATACCAGATAATTCGTATTTTTATTTCGTGCATTCTTATTATGCTGTTCCGCTAGATAACAAGGTTGTGCTCGGGAGGAGTGAATATGGTGTCCGTTTTCCAGCCTTAGTGGGAAAAGAAAATGTTTGGGGAGCACAATTTCACCCTGAAAAATCGAGTCCTTGGGGATTGAATATCTTAGAAAATTTCGGGAAGTGGGTGAACGGTGATGCGGATATTTCCAGCGATAGATCTTAAAGAGGGCAAAGCAGTAAGGTTACTTCAAGGTCGCCTTGAAGACTCAACCATCTATGCTGATCATCCTGCAGAGGTTGCTAAGAAATTTGCCAAACAAGGAGCAGAGTTTCTTCATGTCGTTGACTTAAATGGGGCTTTTTCTGGAAAGCCTGTGAATGATCAAGCGATTCAAGAAATTGTGCGGTCAGTATCGTTGAAGATACAAGTCGGTGGCGGGATTCGTACTCTAGAACGGATAGAAGAGCTTCTAAGTTTAGGGGTTAGTCGAGTTATTCTTGGCACAGTTGCCGTCAAACAACCTGAACTTGTAGAGGAAGCCGTACGTCGTTTCGGAGAACAGGTTGTTGTGGGGATTGATGCTCGGGATGGGAGGGTGGCTGTCCAAGGTTGGGCTGAGTCCACAGAACTTAGTGCCACTGAACTGGGGCTCTCAATGAAAGCGGTAGGAGTCAAACGGATAATTTTCACTGATATTGCCTTGGATGGAATGCTCCAAGGCCCAAATCTAGCAAGTACTGTTAAACTAGCGCAGGAGACGGGTTTAATAGTCATCGCTTCAGGTGGGATTTCAATACTTAAAGATCTTCAGAATATCCAAAGAGAGGTAGACAAAGGAGTAGCCATCGAAGGGGCTATTATTGGCAAAGCCCTTTATTCTGGAGCCTTTACGCTTGAACAGGCCTTGGCTGTAGCACAATCACAGCAGGAGGGTAAGGGGGAAGGAAATGCTCGCTAAGCGAATTATTCCTTGCTTAGATGTTCATAATGGACGGGTAGTTAAGGGCACGAATTTTGTACAATTACGCGATGCGGGTGATCCGGTTGAACTTGCAGCTATCTATGACCGTGAAGGAGCAGATGAACTGATCTTTTTAGATATAACTGCTTCCTCCGATGGACGAAAAACTATGATTGATGTGGTTCGTCGTACGGCCGAGCAAGTTTTTATTCCCTTTACGATTGGGGGAGGCTTACGTAGTAATGAAGATATTCGCTTGGTCTTAAGAGCTGGTGCAGATAAAGTTTCTCTGAATACGTCTGCAGTCCAAAATCCTCGTCTTATTCAAGAAGGTGCTTATGCCTTCGGCAGCCAGTGTATCGTCGTGGCCATTGATGCTCGTCAAGTTGAAGCTGGGCGCTGGGAGGTTTATATACATGGAGGGAGGACCCCAACTGGCAAAGATGTCTTGCAATGGGCCGAAGAGGCGGAGGCTTTAGGCGCGGGTGAAATTCTCTTAACCTCGATGGATCGGGATGGGACTAAGTCAGGCTATGATTTAGAGTTAACGCGAGCAGTCAGCAGGGCAGTTTCTATGCCAGTGATTGCCAGTGGTGGAGTTGGAACCCTGGAACATATGGCCGAGGGCTTGACGCTTGGTGAGGCTGATGCTGTTTTGGCAGCGTCAATCTTTCATTATCGGGAATATAGTATCGATGAAGCAAAACGCTATTTAGAAGAGCGTAAAATTCCAGTACGCAGGTGAGCGCGAAGCGCCAATTCGAGGCGCGATGTGCGATGCGCGAGGCACGTTGTGCATCGCGCATCGAAGAAAGGGTGGAATTCATATGGAAAATAAAATATTAGCGCCGGATGCAGGAGGACAAACTTGGCAGCTTGAGGCTATACGCTGGAATGCAGACGGACTGATTCCGGCTATTGTACAAGATGTAGATTCTCGAGAAGTCTTGATGCTGGCTTACATGAATGAAGAGGCCTTGAAATTAACCCTCAGTGAGCAACGGGCTTGGTTTTATAGCAGAAGTCGGCAAAGCCTATGGCGTAAAGGTGAGACCTCTGGACACACTCAAAAGGTGCTGAACATACGTTTTGATTGTGATCAGGATGCGCTCCTGCTTTTTGTGGAGCAGACGGGTATGGCTTGTCACGAAAACTTTTTTTCGTGTTTTCATTATCTAGCAGGGAATCAAGGTTTCCAAATCATCGGTACTCCAGAGCAAAGACCTGTCCCCTCGTTCGGAATTGTCCTAGAACAACTTACCCAAGTCATTCATTCGCGTCACCTTAAACGCCCGGAAGGTGCCTATACAACTTACTTATTTGAAAAAGGAATCGACAAAATCCTTAAAAAGGTTGGAGAAGAAACTGCCGAAGTAATTATTGCTGCAAAAAATGCTGCTCCAGATGAGATTCGTTATGAAGTAGCCGATCTTTTCTATCATTTGTTAGTTATGCTGGAGGAACGTGGGGTTGATTTAGCAGAAATCGCAGGGGAACTAGCTGGTCGAAGAAAATAGCCCTACATTGATTAAATTGCTAAAAACTGTTATGCTAGAGTCGAACTTGTATGGAACGAGGGGTAAGTGTCGTTGTTGATGGAACATCAATCTTAGATCCACCTAAACTCGTCATATTTTTAGATGTTTCGGCGGATGAGGCTCTTCGGAGGGTTAAGCAGCGCGGTCGTGAAGACGAATTGAAGTTATTGGCGTAAGCTACATGATGTAGATACTCATTATTACGAGGGATATAAGGCGTCAAAACTGCTAAAGATGAATGTTGATGATTTGGATTTCGTTAATAACCAAGGTGATTGTGAATTTATTGTAGACGCTATCAAATAGCAGTTGGATAAATTAGGGAAAGTACAAGAGGAGGAGAATATATGTTCAGACCGTCGTTAGAAGAATTACAACAGCGAATTGCAATATTACAAACGAATTTAAGTAAGAATGAAGTTTCTGGGGCCTTGATTTTTCAAAATGCGGATCTCTATTATTATACTGGTAGAATTGGACATGCTTGTTTCTTTGTACCAGTTGAAGGAACTCCCATATTTTTGAGTCGACAGCCTAGAGAGTCGCTAGAGAACTTGCCTTGGACTGTTCAAAACTATAATAGTTGGAGTGATCTTGGACGTGTTCTAAAGGATTTTAGTTATCCTTTGCCTGGACAATTAGGATTGGAATTTGACGTGATTCCTACAGCGGTGTATTTTAAGATTCAAAAGATATTCAAAAATCTGGATTTAGTTGACATTAGCTTGCTGATTCGCAAGCAAAGGGCTATTAAATCAGCTTGGGAAATTGCAATAATGCAGGAAACTGCTTGTAAGAATAAATTAATTTGGGACAAAGTTCCAGAAATGATAGCACAGTCAAAGACGGATCTAGAACTTAGTGCTTTATTTGAGGCAGAGTCTAGACGTCAAGGGCATATGGGCATAGTACGGTTACGTAGCTTTAATATGGAAATGTCACTTTCGTGTGTTTTAGGTGACGAAAAAGGGGCTTTGCCGAGTCATATTGATTCACCGATAACTGGTCTAGGTTTTACTGAAGCTTTTCCATTTGGGGCTTCAGGGGCAATTTTACAACCTGGTAAACCAATTTCAATTGATTTTGGTGGTTGTTATGCAGGCTATATAGCTGATCAAACAAGAATGTTTGCCATCAATCAACTTGATCAACATATCATGGATACCTTTAATTTAGCCTTAACTATTCAAGAAAAAGTGGTAAGTGTGGCCAGAGCTGGGATAACTTGTGGGGAACTCTATGAGCTTGCTAGAGGTACGGCTATAAAAGCTGGTGCGCAGGATAATTTTATGGGAGCGAACGGCGGTGTTCCTTACATCGGACACGGTGTTGGTTTGGAAATAGACGAGCTTCCAGTGGTGGCACGAGGTTCCAAGGAAATTTTAGAAGAGGGTATGATAATAGCACTCGAACCTAAGTTTGCCTTACCTGGAATTGGAGCAGTTGGAATAGAAAATTGCTATGAAGTACAAGCTGGCGGACTAATCAAGCTATCTTTATTACCAGATGACCTAAGGATTGTGAAAGTCAAAGCTTAGAGTTGAATATTTCTTGTATTACAATATAGAATTTGCGAAAAACTACTCCTGAACAAAACAATTTAGAAATAGTTTCAGGAGGGAGAAACGTTGCAGGAAAAGAGATCTAATAAAGATTACAAAGCCTTACAATGGACGGGTATCCTAGCAGCTATAGCGACCACTATTTTAGCTATAACTGCCCTTGTCACTGTTTATGTCACGGTTTCTGCTTGGAAGGAGGAAAGGGAGTCTGCTCGGCCCTATTTGTCTCTAAAGGAATCTCCTAAAATTGAACCAGCAGAAAGTTTGAATTTGGAATTTTTATTTAATAATGTTGGGGTTCACCCAGCTACAAATATGGTAAGCAAGACGCTAGTTTTTAACGATAACCTTGCTGAGCAGCCAATTCATAACGATGAATTCGACCTAGTTAATGAAATACCCAAAGACAATTCGTCAAGTTTATTAATAAGTTTGGATAAGAAAGATCTTGATCCAGCTTCCCTAAATACTAATCCTTACTTTATTGTCATTCGCTTAGGGTATTATGATCCGGTTTTAAAAGAACGCTATAATCAAATAGTCTTTTTAAAGTGGAATGGTATCAGAAATGGAAAACTACAACCGATCATGCAGATTAGCGCTGCGGAAAAAGGCAAAATTCTGGAGTATTTTTCTTTAAATAAAATTGATCCTAATAGTATGATTTAGCTGTTCTTTGATTTAGAGAAAATCGAGCGAACTAGCTTCGCTCTATGATTCAGTAGGGGTCTCTAACCTCCCCCACTGAATGATAAGGTATAATAATGAATTGCGCCGAATTCAGCTCCCTTATAGAAGTGGGAGACTTCTTCTAGCACTTGGTTAAAAGGTTAAAAAAAAGGACGTAGAGAATTTTGTGAGAATTCTCTACGTCCTTTTTATAGTAAGATATTTTCTTAAAGGATTTTTTCCATCTGTGCAGAATAATATATATACTGAATTTTTCGTGTAGTAGGTGGGACATGATGACGAATCAGCTACCAGAGTTAATTGAAAAACTGGATCAATTCTCTCTTTCTTCTGTCTTGGAGGCCTTACCCGACGGTATCCTCCTATTAGATGAAATGGGACAGGTTCTGTATGTAAATCGTAAATTTACAGATATTACTGGATACCAATATCAAGAGTTTATTGGTTTATCACATTTTCAAGTAGTAAGTCTTTTACTTGTTAAGTCAGATTTAGAATATTCTGTTATCTGGAGTCTGTTTCAACAGGCTTTAAACGGGGTGCCATTTACTGCCCAAAGAACCTATTATCATCGTGAAGGTTACTCTGTTCCAATAGAACTTTTTGAGGACCCTGTTTTAGATAAGAGCGGCCGTCCAAGTGGTGTTATGTTGGTGATTAAGGACTTACATGCCCATTTGATTCTGAAGGTTGCGGAAACTGTCAACTCTTCACTAAAATTGAAAGAAATATTGAAAAATACAGTACAGGCAATTGTGCAACATGTTGGACTTTTTTCTAGTGCAATATTTATTTTAGATCAGAAGGAAAATCTACTCAGACTAACTGCTAGTACCATACTGACTGAGGATGAACTAAAAAATGTAATATTTCCAATCGGAATAGGTGCCCCAGGACTTATTGCTCAGAACCGTCAGCCAATGTATGTGACTAATCTTGAGGAAGATCCCTTGATAAATGCGTATTCCCGTCCCAAACTTGGGCGAAGATCAAGTATCGGTTTTCCCTTGATTTGTAAGGGAGATGTTGTCGGAGTCATTGCCTTTGATGCGGAAACTATCCGAGAATTTAGCGAGAAAGAAAAGAATCTTTTCCAAGTTATTGCCAATCAAGTCGCTATAGCCTTATATAATGCCAATTTATTTGCTGAATTAGAGCAGTTATCTATTACAGATGGTCTAACAGGGTTATATAATCATCGATATTTTCAGGAGAAGTTAAAAGAGGAATTTAATTGGTCTAAACGCTATAATCTGAAGTTTAGTTTATTGTTGTTGGACATAGATCATTTTAAAGTTTATAACGACACGTTTGGACATCCGCAAGGAGATGAACTCCTTAAAACCTTTTCGCAAATCCTACGTGATAATGTGCGCAATTTTGATGTGATATGTCGATATGGAGGAGAAGAATTCACTGTAATCTTACGTGATTGTCCAGAATATGAGGCTTATATTATTGCAGAGAGAATACGTATAGCTTGTGAAAATATCCGTTTTTTAGGTTGTGATTTTTTGGAGGGAAGACGAGTTACTGTTTCCATAGGGATATCTTTTTATCCACAGGCTCAAACTAGTGCAGATTTACTTAGTTTTGCCGATAGGGCCCTCTATGAAGTAAAACGTTCTGGACGTAATCGAGTTAAATACTATGAACTTTCCACATCGTAAGAAATAATCTGGCTGTAAAATCACACATACTTTTATTAAAACCTTAAACTTTGCCGTTTAGGGTCTATAATTGTTCTATTTAAAATCTCGTAATAGAATTTTAAAAATAAGGACATAGTCAATTAGTGCGGTATATTTTAAGAATTAGTTTGAGAGGAAAGAATAAGGAATGAACTATAACTTTGATCAAATTATTGAACGCGAAAATACTAATTCGGAAAAGTGGAATTTTAACCAAAAGAACTTCGGAGTAGAAGATGTTCTGCCAATGTGGGTTGCAGATATGGATTTTAGAGCACCACAGCCAGTCATCGAAGCGCTCGTTAGAAGAGCTGAACATGGCATTTATGGATATTCTAGTGGTACTGACCGATATTTTCAATCAATTATTAATTGGATGAATAAGCGCCATCACTGGAAGATTGAAGAGGATTGGATCACCTTTAGTCCGGGTGTTGTCCCTGCTCTACATTGGATTGTTAAAGCGTTTACCAGCCCTGGTGATAAAGTAGTCGTTCAAACTCCAGTGTATCACCCTTTTTTTAGAGCAATAAAAAATAATGACTGCGAGATTGTCAATAACCCGTTGAGTTTTGAGCATGAACAATACAAAATGAATTTAGCTAATTTGGAACAGCAACTCGATCCTAGCGTAAAGTTGTTTTTTCTCTGTAATCCTCATAATCCTGTAGGTAGAGTTTGGCAGGAGGAAGAATTAATTCAATTAGGGGAGATTTGTCTTAAAAATAAAATCATCATTGTTGCTGATGAAATTCATTCGGACTTGATTTTTAAAGGGTATACGCATGTACCCTTGGCTGGACTATCTGAAGAACTTGCCCAATCCACAATTGTTTGCACTTCCCCTAGCAAAACTTTTAATTTAGCAGGGTTACAAATATCAAATATTATTATCCCCAATCCCGAATTGCGTAAGGCTTATCGGAAGGTTCTAACACTTAATAATATTAACAGCCCAAATACTTTTGCCATAACGGCTATGGAAGCTGCTTATGGCGAGGGTGAGGAGTGGTTAGCGCAACTCTTAACTTATTTAGACGGGAATTTGGATTATTTAACTGAGTTTATAACACAGAGAATCCCCAAGGTTAAACTCATCAAACCTCAGGGAACTTATCTTGTTTGGTTGGATTTTAGAGAGTTAGGTCTTGAACCGATGGCACTCAAGAATTTTATGTTGCACAAGGCCAAGGTTGCTTTAAATGAGGGATATATTTTCGGTGAGGGCGGGGAAGGCTTTGAAAGAATAAACATAGCCTGCCCACGTTCCATCCTAACTCAGGGATTAGAAAGAATTGAAAATGCTTTACTTAAAAAGGAGAATGAAGTTAATGTTAGTGACATTCCAATTACAGGCAATTATTGATCGAGCGCTTGAAGAGGATCTTGGGACAGGTGATCTTAGCGCTCAGATATTACCTGAGGGTCTAGTGGGACAGGCTAAACTATATTCTAAAGGGACTGCAATTGTTGCAGGAATCGAATTAGTTAAACAAGTGTTCCAACGTGTAGACACAAGGATTACGGTTAAAGTTCTTATAAATGACGGTGAGAATGTCTTTCCTGGATCTATAGTGATGGAACTTAGTGGACCACTAGCGAGTATTCTCATGGCAGAGCGGACTGCTCTAAACTTTATTCAACATTTATCAGGGGTTGCGACAGCTACTAGGGAGGCAGTCGAGCTAGTTAACGGGTTACCTGTTCGAATAGCAGATACCAGAAAAACACTGGCTGGTCTCAGAGCTTTACAAAAATACGCGGTGCAAGTTGGTGGTGGCTTTAATCATCGCTATGGATTATATGATGCAGTGTTGTTAAAGGATAATCATTTAACATCATTGGGCGGATTAACGACAGCTGTAGAGCTGGCTCGACAAAAGATAGGTCATATGGTTAAGCTTGAAGTTGAGTGTGAAAGTCTAGCACAGGTTCAGGAAGCACTTGCTTGTGGCGTGGACGTGATAATGTTGGATAATATGACTACAGAACAGATGCGCGAAGCGGTTGTTTTTGTTAACCATCGGGTGATTGTCGAGGCATCTGGTGGAATTAAGGCTGGAAACATCAGAGCGGTAGCAGAAACTGGGGTTGACATTATCTCCCTCGGAGCCTTAACCCATTCCGTCAAGTCTATGGACTTCAGCTTGGATGTTGGCGATATTAAGCTTGCTACTCGTCAACGGATACAAAGTGATAGGAGTGAGGCTGAGACACAGTAATGATTGTAAAAAAGAAAGTGCTATATTTTGACTGTTTTGCTGGAGCGAGTGGGGACATGATTGTTGGGGCTTTCTTAGATCTAGGCGTAGATCAGGAAGCATTGAAGCAGGAATTGACCAAATTACCTTTAAAGGGTTACAAGATTAATGCCCAAAAAATTACTAAAGCAGGGTTTAGTGCCACCAAGTTTGACGTTTTGGACGAAGTAGGACAGAACTTCGATAACCTGCCCCATAACCACGATTCTCATCAAAATTCTAGTCACGAGCATAGGGTACACCGAAATTTAGGCGATATCGTTACTCTAATTAAAAACAGCGACCTAGTACCACAAATAAAAGTCAAGAGTATTGCAATCTTTCAAAAGTTAGCGAACGCTGAAGCTAAAATACATGGCACTGTACCGGAAAAAATTCATTTTCATGAAGTTGGTGCTGTTGATGCCATAGTTGATATTGTGGGAGCTGTCATTGCGCTTCATTTGTTGGACGTTGACAAACTGGTAGTTTCTCCTTTGCCCTTAGGCCAAGGCTTTGTCCGTTGTCAACATGGGCTTATTCCGGTACCTGCTCCAGCTACACTGGAACTGCTCATTGGTATGCAAACCTTTGGCTCAGAACATCAAGGAGAAACAGTTACCCCTACTGGTGCTGCTATCTTATCAACCCTAGCTGATGGGTGTGGCTCTATGCCGGCATTTGAAATTGTTAAGGTTGGTTATGGGGCCGGTACGCGTGACTTTGAGATACCCAACCTTTTACGGGCTGTTATCGGGTTGGAGAGCCAAGATACCTTAGCAGAGCAAGAATATGGGCTAAAGACGTCGATGAATTTACGTGCGGAAATAATTATTGGTCTTGAGGCCAACATAGATGATATGAATCCAGAATTCTATGATTACATTATTGAAAGTCTATTGCTCAAAGGGGCAATGGATGTTTTTCTTGTTCCAATCCTAATGAAGAAAAATCGGCCAGCCCAGATGCTTAGGATTCTCTGCCAAGAAAAGGATCTTCTGGAGATTACCAAGACGTTGTTCTTGGAGTCTTCCTCAATTGGGGTGCGTTTTCAATCTTGGCAAAGATATTGTTTAGACAGAGTTGTGAATTCTGTTAATACTCCCTATGGAGATATTAGGATTAAGGAGGCTTTTTGGGAGGGTGAAATGGTTAACCTAGCTCCGGAATATGACGATTGTAAAAAGAAGGCTAAGGATTTCGGTGTACCGCTTAAAGAGGTTTACAGAGCAACCCTGGAAGCAGCAAGGGCCAGAAAAGGGAACCTAGAAAAGCAGAATATGGTGAGATGAGGGTTAAGATATAAATTTAAATCGAAGGAGTTATTTTTTAGAGGAGGGAAAATAGTGACACTAAGTACACCTTTAGTGATTACCTTAATAATCTTTTTTTCAACCTATAGCTTAATCATTAGCGAGAAGATAAATCGTACAGTGATTGCTCTACTCGGAGCTGCATTAATACTTTTTACTAACGTTTTAAACCAAGAACAAGCTATTAAGTATATTGATTTTAATACGATTGGACTTCTTATAGGAATGATGATCATCGTCGGGATAACTCGACGAACAGGAATTTTTGAGTATATGGCGATCAAGGCTGCTAAGCTGGCTAAGGGCAATCCTATGTTAATTATGATGGCCCTATCTGCGGTTACGGCAATAACTTCAGCTCTGCTTGATAATGTTACAACCGTATTGCTGATTGTACCTGTAACATTTTCGATTTGTAATAAACTGGAGATAAACCCAGTTCCGTTTTTAATAAGTCAGATTTTAGCTTCAAATATTGGAGGAACAGCCACTTTAATCGGTGATCCACCAAATATCATGATCGGCAGTGCTACAGGATTAAGTTTTATAGATTTCTTAGTTAATCTATTTGTACCGATTTTGCTCGTATTTATTGCTACGATGTTGGTCTTAAGAGTTGTTTACCGAAAACAATTAATAGCCTCAGAACTTTCCAAATCAAGAATTATGAGTTTAAATGAAATTGAAGCCATCAAAGATTA
Source organism: Desulfitobacteriaceae bacterium (assembly GCA_049302575.1). GTDB lineage: Bacteria > Bacillota > Desulfitobacteriia > Desulfitobacteriales > Desulfitobacteriaceae > JBAQMG01. The sequence goes on from JBAQMG010000058.1 coordinate 24,354, forward strand.
TGCTTTACTTAAAAAGTCTTTATTGATACTTGCTCTTACCATCCTTGGTTTTATTCTTCACAAAGAACTCAACTTAGCATCAGCGACCATAGCTTTAGGGGGTGCCACATTGTTGATGTTTATTGCCAAAGAGGAACCTGAGGATATACTGCTAACTGTAGAATGGCCTACTCTTTTCTTTTTTGCAGGTTTATTTATAATCGTGGGTGCTTTAGACCATGTCGGAGTGATTGAATGGGTTGCCAAGAAATCCATTGAAGTGACTGGTGGAGCAATGGTAGCAACAACTATGTCAATTTTATGGTTATCGGCAATTGCCTCGGCTTTTGTAGATAACATTCCTTTTGTAGCGACGATGATTCCGTTAATCCAAAAAATGGGGCAAATTGGAGGAATCGAAAATCTAAGACCATTTTGGTGGGCTTTGTCTTTGGGGGCTTGTCTCGGTGGTAACGGAACACTTATTGGAGCATCCGCCAATGTCATTGTAGCCGGATTAGCAGAGAAAAACGGGGTAGTGATATCTTTTAGAGGCTTTATGAAGATCGCTTTTCCTTTGATGATCTTATCTATCGTTATTTCCTCTGTTTATATTTTTCTGGCTTATCTATATTAGTAGAGAAGATATTGAGGAGAATTGATTCGCAAGTGAATACTTGGTGGAAGACAAGAGGGTATACCCAGATGAAGACCGAAACGATAAAAACAGCAAAAGTAAATGAATATCATATCTATTCAGCTGCAGATTTAACTTTAGGAACACCCACAAGTAATGGCAAGGAGATTAGAACAACAAGATAGCGGTTATTTTTCAAAGTCCTTATAAAGCAGGCTTGATTGAATACCTTTGTTATTTTGATATTTGCCAGACGTATACTTGTCATATTCACCTTCAATGGAGTGGTAGAAAATTTGACAGATCTCAACGTCAGCGTAAATGCGAATGGGATGAACGCAATGCATCTCAAGTGTCCAATAACCTGCAAATCCCACGTCCCCGAATCCCGCGGTAACATGAATATATAGTCCTAGGCGGCCTATTGAAGATCTACCCTCTAACATCGGAACATATTGGTCAGTCCTAGTATATTCGTTCGTTCTGCCAAGGTAGAGCGTTCCGGGGTTTAGGACTAATCCTTCAGAAGGAATTGTTAAGCCTCTTGCTGCATTCTTTTTTTTCATATCGAGAACTGGCTCAGTATACACTAACAGTTCGTTATGTAAGGTAAGGTTGTAACTATTTGGGTTAAGCTGTTTATCATAATAAGGCTCAATAAAGATCAACTTACCTAGTTGTTTTTTGATTTCTTTTCCTGAGAGAATCATTTTATTTACTCCTTACTTTACCCGGTATGCTATTAAAAAAATTAAGGAACTAAGATCTAAAAAAGCAGTTTCTTAATAAAGGAAACTTACTTCAGGTGGAGTTTTGACTTCAACTGAAGTTTAGTTGAATTTATTTAGGGACTTAGCGCATATTCGATATTCGAGATTAACCACGAACCACGAACCACGAACTTAGCACTTAGCACTTAGCACTTAGCACTTAGCACTTAGCACTTAGC
>JBAQMG010000059.1:0-3569 GCA_049302575.1 Desulfitobacteriaceae bacterium
AATTGAAGGGTAAGAAAAAATCGCTTGGCGTCGGCAAAGTGTTTCCACTGGATAAAGTTGTCCTATTTTTTCGGCAAAGGGAAAGAGGTCGGCAATGTTGTTAAACACTGTTGTTCCTAATATCCGTGACAAGGCTTCAAAACCAAATATTTCTCCGCTTCTAGCTTCGATGATGGGCTGAAAAGCGATTTTTAAGTAAGTGTCTGGTTCGTTGATTATGTTTGTAACTTCTACCCGGCGGGAAAAATACTCAGGATCAGGTTCGGATTTATTGAGAAGGAAGGCCTCTTTCACAGCTGCATAAAGTAAATAATCAGCGCTTCGGCCTTTTTCGATGACACACCGGGCAAGTCCAGAACGTAAACTGATTTTTTCATTGACTAGTTTCCTGATTCTGCGGTTAAATTGTTCCTCAAGAGGAAGAACCCATTGCATAATAACGTTAGTTATATCCCAATGCATATCTTCTCCTGGAACGAAATAAACAACGAAATCATCTCCGCCTCTGCCTTCCAGCATAGAAAACAGGTAAAGACTGCGTTGCTGTTTAAGAGTATAATCAATTTCATCTTCAAATTCGGCTAGGATTTGGCGGCATACTTTGTAGCCATAACGGAATTCAACTTCATGGAATTTTACAATATCAAGATATAAGACCCAAACTTCTTCTCCGTCTCTGATCATACGATATAACTGTTGTTGGTTTTTATCGAGCGATTTCGCCATTCTGAAACTCCTTCATTTAATTAATCCGAGAGTACGTGACAATTAACGATAAAGGGCTGCTTAAACAGTAATTGATGATAGGCAAAATCCAAAAAGCCAGCTGTTGTAGCTATAGTTAGTGGAATTAGTTTTTCGGCGGCCTTTTCATAGGTTGACTCTGAACATCCTTGACTTAGGGATACGTAAGGATACAAAGGGGCAGAACTATTAGCATTATGATCTATCCATTGGACCGGATGTTCAAAGGGGAAATATAGCCCACTAGTGGTAATAAATTTATGCCAATTTCCTGTTGCCCAAGTTTCGAACTCTTTGTGACCATCGAAAATAATTCCTAAGGAATGGTGTGGAACGCACATGTCTTGAACAAGGTGTAAGGCGGCTCCTAAATAAAACATGCCTTTAAAACTGTCTTTAGAAAAAATGGAGAAAGATTTATTGAAATAATACTGACATTCGCCGGTCGCACCCGGCCAGTGGAAGGCATCTTTTTTGCCAAGTTTTTGATAATAATGACAGACATTTTTCCAACCACGGTCGGCCCAGAATAAACCGTTTTTTAGCGATTGGTGATGTTTCTTAAATAAAATAGCGATTTTCTCTTTGCCATCGTACTCTAATGCATTGTAAGCTTGCTCAAGACAATGAATATGGGTTATCCCTGGGGAGTCGAGGAAGTATTGTAGGGGTCCCACAGGAGCGAGAAGCATTTTTGTCATCTTACCGAGAGTTTGACCAATAATCCTCTCATGCATATCCTTGTTAACACCTCACTTCTTTTATGTGATGATTTTATAGTATGAACGTAAAGGAGGTATTCTTAAAGTGTAAAGAAACAGACTCTTCTTGTTAATTTTGAGTTAAAGTTTTCTGATTTTACCGTTTGGTGTTTTTCCTATTTACTGGTTTTGTACTTAGAAAAAAATTTAACATTAAGTTTACGTTTAATTCATCAGGACTTTACAAACAAAGACTAAGATAAAGTAAATAACTAATGCACCTTCGGCCGTTACTGATCCTTCGGCGATAAGATTCTTTTGTAGTTTCGCCTCAGGCATTAGTCTCCACCGAAGACTAATGTCACCGAACACTAACGTGTTTGATGAAACGGCTACACTCCAAAACTTCTTTGTAGTGCTGCATTAATGTACGCAACTTTTATGCCATCCTTGGCAAAGTTGCATTAGTCTATCCGCCACTAATCGCCATCCGACACCTTGCCCTCCATGGCGGTGTTCTAACCTCGAACATCCTTGTTCGAGTCATGGCGGTGGCTAATCAGAACATCCATGTTCAAGCCATGGACTAGTCCAATGTCGTGCTTAACGCCTTTTCATCTGCACTCGCTTACGCAAATTCGCTAAATGGTCACCAAGCAATAGTGATTTACGGGCTTGGAACGGAGAAGTAGATTGTGATTATGCTGTTAGACCTTGCACGGGCCTTTTGGAGAGGGGTTAGGTTATGACAAAAATTTTACTTGTTGAGGATGAGGTTCCCATCCAAGAATTGCTTCGGTTTAATCTGGAAAAGGAAGGGTATGCCGTGTTCGCTGCCTGTGACGGTGAACAGGGTCTAGCTTTGGTCAAGAGTGAGAAACCAGACCTTATCATTCTCGATCTTATGTTGCCAGTACTCGATGGTTTTGAAGTGTGTAAAACACTGCGGGCCAAAAAAGAGACGTCTAATATCCCAATCATAATTATGAGTGCCCGCAATGATGTGATTGACAAAGTTATCGGTCTTGAACTTGGAGCTGATGATTACATGACTAAGCCCTTTAATCCCAGAGAATTATCTGCCAGAATAAAGGCAAGATTAAGAGAAGGGCAAAGAAAAAATGAAACTGTCCAGGAGTCTTTAAAATGGGGGGTCTTAGAGATCATACCCGAGAGTTATATTGCTACGATTGCCGACCAACCTTTGAACTTAACTGTAAAAGAATTTGATCTATTGGCACTCTTCGTAGCCAATCCTTATCAAGTATTTAGTCGCGAATACCTGACACAGAAGATCTGGGGGTGTTTAACTAACGTGGATACTAGAACGATTGATGTCCACGTAAGTAATTTGAGAAATAAGTTAAAAGCATTAGCTCCGATTATTGACTCTGTAAGGGGGGTGGGATATCGTTTCGCTGTAACAAGCAAATAAAATTAACTTTCACGATCAATTTTGTTTTAAAAGGGATAAAAAATTTAACCATTACTTAACATAAAGCGAGTTGCAATTTTACAAAGTTATTGTATAATCTGAAAGAATTAAAAAAATCAAGGAGGAAGTAAACAGTGACTTTCAGAAAAAGTAAAATTATTAAAGGTTTAATCGCTGGGGTACTGGCACTGGCTCTTACCGGGTGCGGAACACAAGCACCGGCAACAGACTCGGGGAAGACTTTGAACACACAACCAGCCTCACAAGCTAACGAGCCGAGCTCACAGACAGTGACTTTAACGGGGGCTGGAAGTTCATTCATTAATCCACTGATGACACAAATGGTTGACAAGTACCACAGTAAATATTCTCAAGTAACAGTTAACTATCAATCTGTTGGTAGCGGCGCAGGTATCAAGCAAATTTCCGAACAAACAATCGATTTTGGTGCCACAGATGGTCCGATGACCGATGACCAAATGAAAAAAGCTAAGGGTGGACAGATTTTACATCTTCCTCTTTCGTTAGGCGCAGTGGCGGTTATTTATAATTTACCGAATGGACCTAAAGAGTTGAAGATGAGTGCGGCAAATCTTTCGGATATTTTCTTAGGAAAAATAACTAAGTGGAATGATGCCAAAATTGCTGCGGATAACCTGGGTGTAGCCCTGCCCGATACTGCTATAACT